>JASLXG010000050.1 GCA_030740435.1 Alphaproteobacteria bacterium
ACCAGGGTCCGTAGGGGACTTCCACCCCCAAGTCGTCGCCGGGCCACCACAGCCCGGCAAATGGTGCTTTCGCACCGTGCGCCATGCCTGGCACACCGCCCCCGCGCAGGCAGCGGACCGCAGGTCCGCCGCCGTGAGCGACAAAACGCGCCGTGAGCGACAAAAGACGGGACCGCGACGGCCGTCGCTGCACCGGTCCGCTGTGGCCTGCCTAAGCAGGTGGGCGCCGTATGTCCGAAACCAGGGCTCCGGCAGTGACAGCTCCCGAGCGATCGGTATTGGCCCCAGGGATACGGCAGCCAACGCGCCGCGCAGAGCCCGTCTCAAGTAGATAAGTTAGGCACTCTGGAGGCGTTGGGCAACCTCGTCGATGCGTTTGGCCAGCGCCCCCATGTCGCCGGCCGCCTGTTCGCCGGCTTTGCCAAGCGCCTGCTTTCCGGCCTCGCCCGCGGCCTCGACCTCGCCTTGCAGGGTTTTGACCTGGTTCACGGCATCGAAAAGCTCGTCGGCCAGCAGCAGCCCGGCCATCAGGATCAGCCGCGCCTCGCCGACCTGGCCCAGCGATTCGGCCAGTTCCTTGACCTGGCCGTTGAGATATTCGGCGAGTTCCTCGAGATGCGCCTCCTCGCCGTCCTCGCAGGCCACCACGTAGGTTCGGCCGTTGACGGTAACTTCGACCTGAGCCATCTCTCCGCCTTCCCTCAGCCCTCTATCATGGTGCGAATCTGCTCGATGGTGGTGTCGAGCCGGCCGCCCACGGCATCGGCCACTTCTTCCAGCGCCGCATGGTCGGCCCGGGCATCGATGAGATCGCCGTTGAGGCGCCGGTTCTCGGCCCTCAGCGCCTCGAATTCGGCTCGCAAATCCGCCAGATCCTGCTCCAGCGCCGCCACCTGAGCGTCGCTGCCCTCCTTTTCGCCCTCGAGCCGGGCCGCCAATGCCGTCTCCAGCCTGACGACAGCGTCTTGCAAACCGGCCCGGTCGGCGGCATATCCCTTCTTCTCCTCAGCCATCACCCACACGCCGCCCCGGCGGCACCCCTCAGTTGTTCGGCCTCAGACAACAACTTGATAAATCACTTTAACAAAAGGAGAAAATCGTTGAATTTCAATATGTTGTACAACTTCGTTTGACTACAGCATAGGCTTTGCAAGGGGGCTGCGTCAAGCGCCGACGCGAGGGCCCAGGCGACGCGATTTGCCTACCAGGAATTTGAACATCGGCCGCAATTCGACGATTTGATTTGCTATGGTTTGGGCCGCTGGGGAGTCGATCCGGGGGAAGCTGGAAAAAATGCCTGCCTCTAGCGCCGCAAAACCCGCTGTCCGCACGGCGGCAATCCCGTTTTCAGTCCTGGGAGCCTTGTGGTTTCTGTGCCTCGGCCTGGCCGGGCCAGCTGCGCTCGCCCAGCAGGGCCCCGCGCTGCCCTTCGTCGACGCCCACGTCCACATGAACAGGTCGGCGGCGTTGCTGCAATTGATGGATCAGGCAGGGCTGGAAAAAGCCGTGGTGTTCTGGGGACGCCAGAGCGACAACCGGGCCTTGGCGGCGGCGGCCGAGGCCCATCCCGGGCGCCTCATCCCCTTCGTCTCGATCTCGCCCGAACGGCGGCGCTACCGCGATTTCTGGGAAAAGGACGATCCCGGACTGCTGGCTGAACTCGAGACCTCCCTGAAAACCGGCGTGTTCAAGGGCATTGGCGAGATTTCGGTCGTCCACTTTCCCTCGGGCGGCTTTCCCGAGGCCGATTTCGATCCCCTCGGCGCCCTGATGAGGGGCATCATGGGCCTGGCCGAGCGCTACCGGGTGCCGGTCAACGTGCACTGCGAGATCACGCGCTTGGGCGAATTCAAGGGCCTGCTCGACTCGTTTCCGGCCGTGCCGGTGATCTGGGCGCACGGCGGTTACACGCCCTATTTCCTGGCCCGCAGAATGATCGAAGCGCACCCCAACCTGACCTACGAGCTCAGCGCGCGCAGCTATCTCAACCATCCGCGCTCGCCCGACTACACCATTTTCCAGAACGCCCGGGAGGTCTGGCCGCGCTGGCTGGAGCTCATCGAGGCCCATCCCCGGCGCTTCATCGTCGGCACCGACGGCAGCCAGCGCCGGCTCTCGTCGGACCAAATCAAGATCGATCGGGTGCGGCTTTTGCTGTCGCAATTGACGCCCCCGACCCGGGCGCTGGTGGCGGCGGGCAACATAATGCGGCTGATCGGGAATTAGTCCGCCGGCAGGGCCTTGAGGTATTTCGCCGCCGCCTCGGCCTCCTTCGTTCCCGCCGCCTGATCGAGCAGGAACTGCCAGTCCTGGCGGGCCCCGGCCGTATCTCCGGCAAGCTGGCGCAAGATGCCGCGTTCCAGGCGGGCGCCGGGGTGGCCGGGCAGGATATCCAGGGCCCGCTGGGCCGCCGCCAGAGCCTCTGGCCTGCGCTCCAGGCGGTGCAGTGCGCTGGCCCGGTAGGCGTGGGCCTCGACGTGGTCGGCCTCGTGCGCCAGGGCCAGGTCGAGATCGGCCAGCGCCGTGCCGAAGTCCTCCAGCGCCGCCGCCACCACGGCCCGGTCGACCAGCATGTCGGGATCCTCGGGCGCCAGCGCCAGGGCCTGGTTCAGCGCCCGCCGGGCGCGCTTGGCCTGACCCGCCAGCAGCCAGGCGTTGCCGGCCTGGGCCAGCACGTTGGCCAGCGCCATGGACTGGTTCTTGTCGGGTTCCACCCCGGCCTCGCGGCGCATCGCCTCGGCCACGTTCTCGAGCTCGCGCCCGGCGTCGACCGGCCGGCCAAGGGCTACCAGGGCCAGCGCCAAACAGTGTCGCGCCGCCGTGCCACCGCCGCGGCCATGCCAATCCTGGGCCCGTTTCAAGGCCGCCTCGGGCGCGCTTTCGACCAGCGCCACGCACGTCAGGTAGCGTATCTCGGGACTGTCGTGTTCATCCGCCAGGGCCGCCGGCAACGCGAGGAGGCAGATCGCCGCCAGCAAGCCCGTCCCCAGACGGACCGCTTGTCGCCCCTTTGCCATCGCGACTAGAGTCGGACGAGATGGGCCGCCGCGCAAGCCCTAACCCGGATTTCTCATGAGCAACCGATTGTTCTGTTTTGGCCTGGGTTACACCGGCACTGCCCTGGCCGCCGCCCTGGTCCAGGAGGGCTGGGCCGTGGCCGGCAGCTGCCGCGAGCCCGAAGCGCGGGAGAGGCTTCTGGCCCGGGGTTTCGAGGTGGCGCTCTTCGACCGCCAGACGCCGCTGGCTGCGGCCCGGCTCGAGGGCAGCACGCACATCCTGGTCAGCGTGCCGCCGGACGAGGCCGGCGATGCCGTCTGCGACGATTGGGGCGAGGCCATTGCCGGGCTCGAGGGGCTGGCGTGGCTGGGCTATCTATCGACCACCGGGGTCTACGGCGACCGCCGCGGCGGCTGGGTCGACGAGGGCTCGCGGCGCCGGCCCACGAGCCCCCGCAGCCAGTGGCGGCGCGACGCCGAGGACGCCTGGCTCGGGCTCTGGCGCCGTCGCGGCCTGCCGCTCCATATCTTTCGCCTGGCCGGCATCTACGGCCCCGGCCGCGGCCCGCTCGAGGGCGCCGCCGGGGCCCGGCGCATCGACAAGCCGGGCCAGGTTTTCTCGCGCATCCACCTCGACGACATCGTGGCCGTGCTGCGGGCCTCGATGGCCCGGCCCCGGCCCGGCCGGATCTACAACGTCTGCGACGACGAGGCGGCGCCGCCCCAGGACGTGGTGGCATATGCCTGCGAATTGCTGGGCTTGCCGGTACCGCCGCTGCTGCCCTATGCCCAGGCCGAACTGAGCCCGCTGGCGCGCTCCTTCTACGCCAACAACAAGCGCGTGCGCAACGATCGCATCAAGCAGGAACTGGGGGTGGAACTCAAATACCCCAATTATCGCGCCGGCCTCAGGGCGATCCTGGCCAGCCGCCGGCAAGCGATCTAGAAAACCAAAAGGGCCCCATTAACCTTCACGCTTCCCGCCCCTTAACAAACCTTAATTAAGGGGACGCGGACGTTTTGTTAAGGCTATTTTCTAGCCGCACAAGTCCTCGACGGTGGCGCAAAGCCGGGCGATGTCGGCGGCTTGCGACAGGCGATGGTCGCCCTGTTTGACCAGCGTGAGCACGACGTCGTCGGCCGTCAGTGCCGCGGCGATCCTGAGCGCGTGGCGCCAGGGCACATCGGGGTCCTGCATGCCCTGAAGCAAGCGCACCGGGCAGGAGATCTCGATGGGACGGTCCAGGATCAACTGCTGGCGGCCCTCCTCGATCAGCTTCATGGCGATGGTATAGGGCCCGTCGCCGTAGTCGCTGGGCGCATGGTAGACGCCGTCGCGCTCCAGCGTGGCCCGCACGTCAGCATCGAATTCGGCCCACATCATCTCCGTGGCGTCCGGCGCGGCGGCGATGCCGACCAGGCCGGCGAGGCGGGTTGGCCGGTCCAGCGCCGCCAGCAGCGCCACCCAGCCGCCCATGCTCGAGCCCACCAGCACCTGCGGGCCGGTGCACAGTTCGTCGAGCACGGCCACGGCGTCGCGCCGCCAGCGCCCCACCGTGGCCTCGGCCATGTCGCCCGACGACTGGCCGTGGGCGAAAGGGTCGAAGCGCAGGAAGGCGCGGCCGGCGCGCCAGCAATGGTCCTCCAGCGCCAAGGCCTTGGTGCCTTCCATGTCGGACATGAAGCCGCCCAGGAAAACCACGCCGGGCGACTTGCCCGCGAGGCGATGATAGGCGATGGTGGCTCCGTCCGGACGATCAAGCAGGTCCGGCCGGGCCGACGTCATTTTTGGATTGTTCATGACCTCATCTCAGCGCCAGGCCGGCGGGGCGTCAAGCCTGACGGCTATCGAAGGCGGCGCCGCCGCGGGCGCGGCGCCGGCACCGGTGGTGCTGCAGGTGCTGCCGGCCCTGGAGCAGGGCGGCGTCGAGCGCGGCACCGTCGACATGGCGGCGGCGCTGGTGCGCGCCGGCTGGACCGCTATCGTGGCCTCGGCCGGCGGTCCCATGGTGCACGAGGTCGAACGCGCCGGCGCCCGCCACGTGACCATGCGGCTCGACGCCAAGACGCCGCTGGCGCTGCACGAGAACGCCGGCCTGCTGACGGCGCTCATTTACGACCACAACGTCGACATCATCCACGCCCGCAGCCGCGCCCCGGCCTGGAGCGCGCTGCTGGCGGCACGGCGCAGCCGGGCCCACCTGGTGACCACCTTTCACGGTACCTACGGCACCAGCAATGCCATCAAACGCTTCTACAATTCGGTCATGACCAAGGGCCAGCGCGTCATCGCCATCTCCGACTTCATCGCCGAGCATGTGCGCCAAACCTACGGCGTCGAGGACCAGCGCCTGGTCACCATCCCGCGCGGCATCGACACCCACATCTTCAATCCGGCCGGGGTCAGCGCCGAGCGCATCATCCAACTGGCCAAGGCCTGGCGCCTGACCGATGGTCTCACCGACGGCCTGCCGGTGGTCATGCTGCCCGGCCGGCTGACGCGCTGGAAGGGCCAGGCGGTGCTGATCGAGGCCCTGGCCAAGCTGGGCCGGCGCGACCTGCGCGGCGTGCTGGTGGGCGGCGACCAGGGCCGCCAGCGCTACCGCCACGAGCTCGAGCAACTGGTTTCGGCCCGCGATCTCGGCGACGTCGTGCGCATCGTCGACCACTGCCGCGACATGGCCGCGGCCTACATGCTGGCCGATGTCGTGGTCTCGGCCTCGACCGACCCCGAGGCCTTCGGCCGGGTCTCCGTCGAGGCCCAGGCCATGGGCCGGCCGGTGGTCGTCACCGACCATGGCGCGACGCGCGAAACCATGCTGCCGGGCCGCACCGGCTGGCAGGTGCCGCCCGATGACCCCGCCGCCCTGGCGGCGGCGCTCGACCAGGCTTTGGCGCTGGACGAGGCCCAGCGGCGCCAGATGGCCGAGACGGCGCGAGCCCACGTGGTGGAAAACTTCGGCGTCGAGCTGATGCAGAGCCGCACCATGGCGCTTTACCAGGACGTGCTGCAAAGCCGGCTCAAGGGAGTGGCGTGACAGACGAGCGTCCGATCCTGGTCATCAAGCTGGCCGCGCTGGGTGACTTCGCCCAGGCCATCGGCCCCTTCAAGGCCATCCGGGCGCACCACCTGGGGGCGCCGCTGGTGTTGCTGACCACGGCACCCTACGTCGAGCTGGCCCGGGCTTCGGGGTATTTCGACGAGATCTGGAGCGACAGCCGGCCGGGACTCTTGCAGCTCGGCGCCTGGCTGGCCTTGCGCCGCCGCCTCAACGCCGCCGGCTTCGCCCGGGTCTACGACCTCCAGACCTCGGACCGAACCGGCTTCTATTTCCGCCTGATGAAGCCCCAGCCAGAATGGTCGGGCATCGCCAGGGGCTGCTCGCACCCTCACGCCAACCCCGACCGCGACCACATGCACACCATCGAGCGCCAGGCCGAACAGCTCCGCCTGGCCGGCATCGAGCACATCCCGCCGGCCGATCTCGATTGGCTGGGAGCCGACACGGAACGCTTCGCCATCAGCGGCCCCTACGCCATCCTTCTGCCCGGCGGCTCGGCCCACCGCCCGGCCAAGCGCTGGCCGGCCGAGCGCTACGCCGCTTTGGCCGGGCGGCTGGCCGCCGGCGGCCTGCAGCCGTTAGTCCTGGGCGGTGGCGACGAGATCGAACTGACGGCCCGGGTGGCCGGCGAAGCGGGGCTCGATTTGGGCGGCCGCACCGATCTTTTCGATCTGGTGGCGCTCTGCCGTGGTGCCGAATTGGTGATCGGCAACGACAGCGGCCCCCTGCATCTCGCCGCTATCACCGGCCGCCCCACGGTGGTGCTCTTTTCGGCCGCCTCCGAGCCGGCGCTCTGCGCCCCGCGCGGCCAGGCGGTGAGTATCGTGCGGCGCCCCAACCTCCGTGATCTCGGGGTCGAAGAGGTTCTGGCCGCCACCGGCCTGAACTGAGGCTCAAGTCTCGCAGATGTCGCGCAGCGCCTGCCAGTCGGCCCGCGGCATGGCCTGGCCGCGGCCCAGAATGCCGCCACGGGCCTCGCCCTTGGCCACGAAACGGGCGCGTTCCTCGAGTGGCGGGTGGGTGGACAAGTAGCTCAGCGCACTGCCGGCCGGGGCCGAGCCGTGCTCCGCTTTCAGGCGCTGGAAGAATTCGGCCAGGCCCTGGCGGCTGATGCCGGCGCCTTCGAGGATGCGCCGCGCCGTCCGGTCGGCGGCTCGTTCGTGCTCGCGGGTGTGGGCGAATTCCAAGAGCAGCGCGGCGCCGCCGACGGCGGCGTCGCCGAGGCCGGGAGCGCTGGTGGCACCCAGGCTGAGGGCGTCTAGCACCATCAGGTAGCCCCGCCGCCGGATCAGGCTCTGCAGGGGATGGCGCGCCATGACGTGGCCCATCTCGTGGGCCAGCACGCCGGCCACCTCGTCGGCTGAGGCGGCTTTGTCGATGAGGCCGCGCAAGAACACGATGTGGCCGCCCGGCAGCGCGAAGACGTTGACCATTTCGTGGTCCAGCACGTGCACCTGGAAGGGCTTGCGGCCGTCGGCTGCCGCCACCAGGCGGGCCAGCAGTGCCTCGAGGGCCAGCCTGCCGGCGGCTTGTTGGCAGCTCGGGCCCAGTACCTCGAGTTGGGCCAGCGTCTGCTCGCCCAGCGCCTGGCTCCAGGCCGGCGGCAGCGCCCGGGCCAGGGGCCCGGCGAAGCTGGGCAACAGCGCCAGGCCGGCGGCCAGGGCGACCACGGCGGCCACGGCGACCAGCACCAGGCGCCGCGGCACCCGGCCGCGGCCGGCGACCGGCAGCTTGGCGTGGCGTTCGAGGCTTTCCAGCAAGGCCGGGTCGTCGAAGCTGAGCCGGGCATCGGGCGCGGCTGTGCTGCCCAAACGCACGCCGCCCCGGGCGCCGCGGCGCTCGACCAGGCGAAGGTCGGTCAGCGGCCAAAGCGTGGTGCGACCGCTTTCCCGGTCCTTGATGGCCAGCGACGAGGCGGCGAGGGCGATGTCGACCTCGCGGGCCTTGGCCGAGGCTCCGTCGAAAAAACGCCCGCTGGTCAACCCGCGATCACCCTATACGGCGCCCACGTCGAAGGCATCGGCCAGGCCCTCGCCGATCTCGGGCCGTTCGGCCGCGGACTGGGCGATGGCTTCGAAGTCGATGCCGGCAGGCAGGCCGATGTGCTCGGTGATCAGTCTAACGGCGCGCAACTGGGTGATGGGTTGGCCCAGCCCCAGCGTGACCACGACCAGCAGCAGGTTGAGGAGCAGGAATCCTATCAGGCGGCCGGGGGCGATGGTGAACTCAAAGCCCTGGCCTTCATAGCGCGTGTGCCGCGCGAGATGCTCGAACGCTGCCGCCTTGTACCAGGCGTAGGAGAACCCGAGCGTCGGCAGGAACAGCAGCCAAGAGATGATAAAGGGCTTGTAGAGTGGCCCCACCGGACCCGCGAAACTGAACGGCCGGTTGCCGAACCAGGTGTTGTTCCAACGAAACGACCAGTGCTTGAGGTGCCAAAAGGGCAGCGCCAGGCCGAGGGTGAGAACGTTGGTAACCACGTAGCCGATGAAGAGCCAAGCGAAACGGAAGCTGGAGCCGGTCTGGGCAAAGCGGATGCCGCGCCAGGTGCTGCGGCTCAAGCGATAGCGCCGCGCCCGGTAGAGGGCGATGCCGATGAGGTAGAGGATGAGGAAATTGAAAACCAACGGCACTAAGGCGGCAAGCTCCGGTTGCTCCACCGTCAGCCATTGACTGAGCAACCCGAAGACGATGGAAAGCGGCAGCAGGATGGCGAAAAAGACAATCAAGAACCCGACGAAAAGCTCGCCGCCGGTGCCGGTATATTCGGCCGCGTCGCCCTGGTACTCGGTATGGCTCCAGAGGTAGCGCCGGATACGGGTGCGGCCCCAGAAGCGCCAGATGCCCAAGGTCACCACGGTCAGCAAGAAGTTGATGATGATGATGATCCAGAGCTCGCCGGAACGGCCGACGAACTCAGGCCCCGCCGTCGCCACTGTCGCTGCTGCCGTCTGCGTTCCGTCGCGGCCACCGAAGGCCTGCGTGCGAATATCCGACATGGCTCGATAGTACACCACAACGGCAGCTTTCGGCAACCCGCCCGGCTGGCTTGACAGCACCCCCATAAGCGTTAGGTTTCGCGCTTTCGCAACCCGCGCGGCGGGACCATAGGCGGGAAAGACAAAAATGGTCGCGATCACCCTTCCCGACGGCTCGGTGCGGGACTACGACGAGGCCCCCAGCGGCGGCCAAATCGCCGCCGACATCGGCCCCGGCCTGGCCAAGGCGGCGCTGGCCGTGCGCGTCGACGGCACGCTTTGGGATCTCGGCCGGCCCATCGAAGCCGATGCCGCCATCGCCATCGTCACGGCCAAGGACGACGACGAGACGGTGCTGGGCCTCTTGCGCCATTCCGCCGCCCATGCCCTGGCCCAGGCGGCCAAGGAGCTTTATGCCGAGGTCCAGGTGACCATCGGCCCCAACGTCGAAGACGGCTTCTATTACGATTTTTCGCGCCCCGAGCCCTTTACGCCCGAGGACCTGGAAAAGCTCGAGGCGCGCATGCACGAGATCGTCGGCCGCGACCAGGAAATCGGGCGCGAGGTCTGGCAGCGCGACGAGGCCATCAATTGGTTTCGGGAACAGGGCGAGAGCTACAAGGCCGAGATCATCGCCGACCTGCCCGAGCACGAAACCATCACGGTCTACCGCCAGGGCGGTTTCGTCGATCTCTGTCGCGGCCCGCACCTGCCGTCGACGGGCAAGCTGGGCCGGGCCTTCAAGCTGATGAAGCTGGCCGGCGCCTATTGGCGGGGTGATTCGCGAAACGAGATGCTGCAGCGCGTCTACGGCACGGCCTGGCGCACGGAAAAGGAGCTCAAGGCCTACCTCACCCGCCTCGAGGAGGCGGAGAAGCGCGACCACCGGAAGCTCGGCCGCGAGCTCAACCTCTTTCATTTCCAGGAAGAGGCGGCCGGCATGGCCTTTTGGCACCCCAAGGGCTGGACGCTGTGGCGCGCGGTGGAAAGCTATATGCGCAACCGCCTGCAAGGCGCGGGATACGTCGAGGTCAAGACGCCGCAACTCGTCGATCGCTCGTTGTGGGAAGCCTCGGGGCACTGGGAGAAGTTCCGCGAACACATGTACACCTCGGAATTCGAGGATCGGGTCTATGCCCTGAAGCCCATGAATTGCCCCTGCCACGTGCAGATCTTCCGCCAGGGCCTGAAGAGCTACCGCGACCTGCCGTTGCGCATGGCCGAGTTCGGCTCTTGCCACCGTTACGAGCCCTCGGGCGCGCTGCACGGTTTGATGCGGGTGCGCAACTTCGTCCAGGACGATGCCCACATCTTCTGCACCGAGGACCAGATCGTCTCGGAAACCGAACAGTTCTGCGCCCTGGTGCTGTCGATCTACCGCGACTTCGGATTCGAAGACGTGGGCGTCAAGCTGGCCGACCGGCCGCCGGTGCGGGCCGGCTCGGACGCCATCTGGGACAAGGCTGAAAAGGCCCTGGGCGATGCCGTCGCGGCAGTGGGCCAGGATTACCAGCTCAATCCCGGCGACGGCGCCTTCTACGGCCCCAAGCTCGACTTCTACCTGACCGACAGCATCGGCCGCGAATGGCAGTGCGGCACCCTGCAGGTCGATTTCGTGCTGCCCGAACGCCTGGGCGCCGAATACGTGGGCGTCGACAGCGCCCGCCATCGGCCGGTCATGCTGCACCGTGCCATCCTGGGTTCGCTGGAGCGCTTCATCGGCATTTTGATCGAGGAGCACGAGGGCAAGTTCCCGCTTTGGCTGGCCCCGGTGCAGGTGGTGGTGACGACGATCACCAGCGAGGGCGACGACTATGCCCGCACCGTGGCGGCGCGCCTGGAACAAGCCGGCCTCAGGGTCGAGCTAGATCTGAGCAACGAAAAGATCAATTACAAGGTGCGCCAGCATTCACTGGCCAAGGTGCCGGCCATCATCGCCATCGGCAAACGCGAGGCGGCCGAGGGCAGCGTGGCGCTGCGCCGCCTTGGTGACAAGGGCCAACAAAGTCTTGAACTCGAAGAAGCGCTAGCTAAACTTAAGTCCGAGGCCCGGATGCCCGGGGCTTGAGAACAGCAACCGCTGAGCTACGTCAACAACAAGGAGTACGATAGATCGCAAGAAGACCGATGATGGCGCCGCCGACCCGCGAGGGTCCGCGCGTCAACGAGATGATCGACGATGCCGAGGTCAGGCTGGTCGATCAGGAAGGCAACATGGTGGGCGTCGTGTCCGTCGATAACGCACGGGAGACCGCCGCCGAGGCGGGTCTCGATCTGGTGGAGATGGCGCCCGGCGCCGAACCGCCGGTCTGCAAGATCCTCGATTACGGCAAATTCAAATACCAGGCCCAGAAAAAGGCCAACGTCGCCCGCAAGAAACAGAAAACCACCGAACTCAAAGAAATCAAGATGCGTCCCGGCATCGACACCCATGACTACGACGTCAAGATGCGCTCGATCACGAAGTTCATCGGCAACGGCGACAAGGTCAAGGTGACGCTGCGCTTTCGCGGCCGCGAGATGGTGCACCTCGATCTCGGCATGAAGGTGCTCGACCGGGTGCGAGACGAGGTGGTGGAAATCGCCAAGGTGGAACAGTTCCCGGTGATGGAAGGCCGCCTGATGACCATGGTCATCGCGCCCAAGTAGGCGGCGCCACGGGCGGCACCAGCGGCGCATTTTCGCAGGGACCGCAGGAGCGGGTGCCGGCCGGGCGCTCAGCGCCGGCCGAAACCCGCCCAGTAGACGAAGCCGAGGGCGGCCAGGACCGCCGCCGGCCACAGCACCAGAGCTCGCCCGACCAGGTGAAGGCGTTGACCAGGGCCAGGCCGGCCATCAGCACCGCGCCACGGGCGAAGAGCAAGGCGAATCCGCCGGCGATCCACAGCGGCAGGGCGGCAATGGCCAGCAGCGTGGCCAGGGCCAGGCCCGGCCAGTGGGCCCAGAAGGGCTCTCCGGTGCCGACGTCGAGTACCAGCAGCACCAGCCACAGCGCACCCGAAAGCCGGGCCAGGCGGAAGATGCGCGGGCGTTTGCGCTCCGCCCTGTCGGTGGGGGCTTGTGGCCCCACCTTTATCGCCATCTTTTCGGCCACTTTCCTGGCCACCTTGGCGGCCGGCGACGGGGGCTCGGCCAGCACCCGGAAGGCCCGCACCGGCTCGGCGATATTCTTGAAGTCTTGTTGGCCCAGGTCCTCGAAGTCGAGCTCGAGCTTGCCCGCCACCTCGTCTCGCACCTTGGCCGAGACGCAGATGCCGCCGGCCTCGGCCAGGCCCTCGAGGCGGGCCGCGACGTTGACGCCGTCGCCGTAGAGGTCGTCGCGGTCGACGATGACGTCGCCCAGATTTATGCCGATGCGATAGCTCAGCCGCCGATCTTTGGCCACCCCGGCGTTGCGTTCGGCCAGCCCACGCTGGATCGTCACGGCGCATTGGACGGCCACCACGACACTGGCGAACTCGGCCAGCACGGCATCGCCGGCGTAGTGGATGACCCGGCCGCTCTGCCCGGCGATGCTCTCGGCGATGAAATCGAGGCTGGCGCTAAGCCGGCGATGGGTGCCTTCCTCGTCGGCACCGGTCAACCGGCTGTAGCCCGCCACGTCGGCATAAAGGACAGCCGCCAGCTTGCGTTCAATGTGTTCGTCAGGCGCCACGCCCCTATATTAGGCGCCACGGGCTTTTTTTAGAAAGGTGCCACGGGCGCATTTCAGGCGGCTTGGCCGAGGGCCGGGATCGCCTCGCCGCGGACGTCGGCCAGCGCCTCGGCCAGGGCGGTGGCCAGCGGCGTGGGACGAAAATCGGGGAGCGTCCGCGCCAGCTTGCCGCCGTCGATGGCGTGGGGGACGCGCCAGAGGTAGGACATCTCCGCCACTTCCCGCAGCTGCGGCACCACCAGGCCGAGGATGCGGACCAGCGGCCAGGGCAGGCTTTTGATTTCCAGCGGCCGCCCGACGACATCGGCGATGGCGGCGACCAACTCGCCGCCGCTCAGGGTATAGCCTGCGAAGCCGAATTCCTCGAAGCTGGCGAACGCCGTTCGCCGCTCGGCCAGGCCGACCATGGCGCGGGCCAAGTCGGGGAGATAGGCCCAGGCGTGAAGGCGGTCGAGCGGCCCGGGGTACATCAGCCGCCCGCGGCCAATTTTGGCTGTGATGTGGCTGTCGAACCAATTGCCGGTTTTTTGCCCTTCGATGAAGTCGCCGGCCCGCAGCACGATGGTCGGCACGCCGGCCCGGGCGCAGGCCTGTTCCATCTGGCAGCGCAGGCGGCCTTTGCGGCTGGTCGGGCGCTGCGGCGTTTGCTCGTCCAGGCGCTCCGGCATGGCGGCGCCATAATTGTAGACATTGCCGGGGATCATCACGGTTGCGCCCGTAGCCCGGGCCGCCGCGATGACGTTGGCGTTAAGGCGCGGCAGATCGGCCTGCCAGCGCGGGTAGGGCGGGTTCAAGGCGTTGACGATGACGTCGCAGCCCCGGGCGGCAGCAGCCACGGTGGCGGCATCGAAGGCGTCGCCCTCGATCACTTCGGCGCCGTCAAGATCAAGCCCGGCGCGGCTCAATGTTCGAACCCGCCAGCCGGTGGCCAAAAAAGCGCCTGTGGCGCTGCGCCCCATGCGTCCCTTTGCTCCCAGAACGACGACTTGACCCGGCATGGCGATCTCCTTGCGGCTTGATGTGACTTGACGAGGCAAACATAATCATTCGATATTGGATTGCCATTCGATGTTTTCATCGGGTAGCCATTCAATTTTGTATGGACGTTTCAAGCCATGACATTTGACTGGTCACATCTGCAAACCTTTGTCGCGGTGGCCGAGGAAGGCTCGTTGTCGGCGGCGGCGCGGGCTCTGGGCGGCAGCCAGCCGACCATGGGCCGGCACATCGCGGCCCTGCAAGATGCGCTTGGTGTGCGCCTGTTCGAGCGCCGGACCGGCGGCCTGGAACTGACGCCGACGGGTCTCGAGCTGTTGCACCATGCCCGCGGCATGGCCGGCGCCGCCCAGCGGCTGGCGCTATCGGCTGCCGGCCGCGAGGAATCCCTGGCCGGCAGCATCCGTATTACCGCCAGCGACATCGTCGCCACCTATGTGCTGCCCCCTATCCTGACGGCGCTGCACCTGGCCGAACCCGAGATCGAGATCGAACTGGTGGCTTCGGACCGCACCGAGAACCTGCTGTTGCGCGAAGCCGACATTGCCGTGCGCATGTACCGCCCGACCCAGGCCGACGTATTTCGCAAAAAGGTGGCCGAGATGCAGATTGGCATGTTTGCTGCGCCCGGCTACCTCAAACGCCGCGGCACCCCTCGCCAGCTTGAGGATTTCCTGCAACACGACGTCATCGGCTACGACCGCAACGAGCAGGTGATCGAGGGCCTGCGGGCCGTCGGGCTGGAGGTCGAGCGGGATTTCTTTTCCTTTCGCTGCGACAACCAGGTGGTCTGCTGGAAGATGGTTGTGGCCGGTTTCGGCATCGGCTTCAACCAGCTCTCCGTCGGTCTGGCCGAGCCGGCCGTGCAACAGATCGAGGTCGACGTTCCGCTGCCCCGGCTGCCGCTCTGGCTGACGACCCACAACGAGCTCAAGACCAGTTTGCGCGTGCGTCGGGTTTTCGATTTTTTGGCCGAGCATCTGGCTAAGGCAACAGCGCGGAAAAACCCATGACAACTCTGCGCCCGCCCAGGTTCGACGAACTGCCGCTGCTCAGCGAACTATGCCTGCGTTCCAAGGCGAGCTGGGGCTACGACGCGGCGTTCATGGCGGCCTGCCGAGCCGAGCTCATGCTTGGTCCCGAGGAGCTCCGCACCACGCACCTGCAAGTGGCCGAGGAATCGCCGAGGAAATCGAGGGCATCGGCTTGCAAGGCCAGGGAGCCGGACCAGAACCCGCTCAGGCCCTCGACGGCGAACATGGCAAGGTTGATGGCCAGTACGCCGAGCAGCACCCGCCGCGTCGCCGCAAGCTCGGCCGTCCGGGTTTTGCAACCGCCGCTCATAGCACCTGGTCCTCGGGTTCCAGCACGTGGCTCACCATGTCGCGCATGACGGCGCGCACATGGTCGTCGGCGGCCTGGTAGAAGACCTGCTTGCCGCGGCGTTGGGCCTTGAGCAGGCGGCCGGCCCGCAACAGCCGCAG
>JASLXG010000051.1 GCA_030740435.1 Alphaproteobacteria bacterium
GAAGCCGGGGCGAAAAACCGGGGAAATCGGTGTTGGTCGCCATGGTGGATCCTCTCCGTCGTTGCTGGCATCAAGATAGGCCCCCGAGGCTTGCGGGCGAGACCGGCTTGACGAAGTGAGTCCCGAAACGTCCCGGGCTTGTCGCTAGGCAGATCGAAGAACTTCCTAATTCAGCGCTGAACTGGGAATTTTTTCCCTGCAAAAACAGTATATTGGTGGCGTCATGGCTGTTCGTAAGGGAGAGCGTCGGGCCGGAGAACGAGCGTGGATAACAGCTGCCGGCGAAGCACTTTGGTCGATTATTGCTCGCTCATGGTCGTGGCGGGACGGCTGACGTGCTAGGTTGGCGGGCCAAGAGGGTATCCCGGGGACCGGTTCCGCGGAGGAGCAAAGTCCATGACCGAACGTCGACTTTGGAACAAAAAGCTGTTTCGCGAGGGCGAGGTCGTATTCCGGGAAGACGACATGGGGAACTCGGCCTTCCTTGTCGAATACGGCGCCGTCCAAGTCTCCAAAACCGTCGACGGCGAGAAAGTCAGCCTGGCCACGCTACGCAAGGGCGAGATGTTCGGCGAAATGGCGCTGATCGACGACAGCCCCCGCATGGCCTCGGCCCAGGCCTTGGAGAACACCAGCGTCGTGGTCATCCCGCGCGCCGTTTTCGAAACCAAGCTGGACGCCACCGACCGTTTCGTCGGTGGCCTGATGAACCTTTTGGTCGCAAATCTACGCAACGTCCACCAGTCTTACATGCGGCGCGCGCGTAGCGTAGACGACTACCTCGACGCCATCGACTTCTTCGTCAACAGCCTGCGCCAGTACTTGCAATCGGGCGACGCCGAAGCGGTGGGCAGCGAGGCGGCGCAGCACCACCTGGAGCGCATCGACGAGACCGTCGATCAGCTCAAGATATTGCTGGCCGCAACCCCCGACCGGCGCCAAAGCGTGCTCAGCGCCAGCGACATCACGAACCAGGGCGATC
Source organism: Alphaproteobacteria bacterium (assembly GCA_030740435.1). Taxonomy (NCBI): domain Bacteria; kingdom Pseudomonadati; phylum Pseudomonadota; class Alphaproteobacteria; species Alphaproteobacteria bacterium. Next base: position 983 of record JASLXG010000051.1, read on the forward strand.
CCGACCCGCTGACACCCGACGTAGCCCACCTGGTCGAGGAGAAGTAGCTAGAGCACGTCGCGGTTAATCTGACCCATTTGATGGCGCAAGCAAGCCATTGTGGTAGGCGCGTGGCGTAGCGCGATGTGGGGCATCGGGCAAGCCGCGCAACGCCACACAATGGCTTGATTGCGCCATCAAATGGATCAGATTAACCGCGACGTGCTCTAGAGTCGCCGAGCAACAGGCAAGGGCCGAGAACCATAAGAATTCGCTGGCTCAGGCATGCTCGCCGATGATGCAGACGGCTGGTACCGGCTGCAGCGCCAATTCCTCGATCCTGATTCCGACGAAGCCGGCGGCCGCCATGTGGCCCTTCACTTCTTCCGCCATGGCCAGCGCCTCGGCCCGGCTGGGGTTCTTGCTGCGCGGCATGTAGGTGGTGGCGGCGATGCCCTGGGGTTTGAGCAGGGCATGTATCTTGCGAAAGGCGGCCGCCCGATCGGGTAGGAACTGCACCACGTTGGCCGAATAGAGCTTGTCGAAGAGGCCCAGCGACGGCGCCACCTCGTCGAGGCTTTCGAGGCGCAACTCGAGACGTCCCTCACGGCTGGCGCTGGCGTTCCTGGCCCGGGCCTGGTCGAGCATGGTGCGGGAATGATCGAGGCCGACGACTTGAGTCCCCGCGGCCCCGTCCACCCGGGCCAGGCAGGCCTCGAGGGCGAGCCCGGGGCCGCAGCCGATCTCGATAATGCGGTCATGGGGCCGCAGCCGAAGCAGATCAACGATCCAATAGTTGCGCTGGCGGTTGGAGCGGCGGTTGGCCATGATCCAGCCGGCGACGCGGCCCAGCCAGCCGTGGGGTTTCTTGAATTGGGCGACGATGGTCTGGCGCAAGTTCATGATCTCTCTCCGGTGTTGACGAGGGCAGCGTTGAGCTTTTGCAGCGTCTCCCGCACTGCCTGCAGTTCGGGGCCGGAAATGGCCCGGGACAGGCGCCCGAACTCGCTTGCCTCACGTTGCTGGATCTGGCCGAACAAGCGCTGCCCCCGGTCGCTGAGCGAAATCAGGAAGGTGCGCTTGTCGGCGGGATTGTCGCGGGTTTCGATCAACTTGGCCCGGCTCAGCCGGTTGGCGATGACCTGGATGTGCTGGCGCGAAACGCTCCGGCTGCGGGCGATCTCGGGTACGGTTTGCTCACCGCCCCGGGCCAGGCTCTCCATCACCGCGCGCATCGAGGTGTTGACGCCCAGGTCGCGGTGCAAGTCATCCCCGAGTGCGCGCAAAAGATTGAAACAAAGCCTGAGATCGAGGATCACGGCGTCGAGTTGCTGGGCCTTGCTGGTCATCTGGGTCCATCCGAGAACGACAATGTTATTGTCAATATAAAGATGACAATCAAATTGTCAATAGTGTCGGCTGAGGATTCTGATAGAATCGGCCCGTCCGGAAATCCCGGTCGCGCAACCGCCGGGGCCAACATGGTGGAAATTTACGTCGATGCCGACGCCTGCCCGGTCAAGGACGAGGTGCTCCGCGTGGCGAAACGCCACCGACTCAAGACCTACCTGGTCAGCGACGGCGGCATCCGCCCCAACCCCGATCCCCTGGTCGAGTTGGTCATCGTCGCTCGGGGAGACGACGCCGCCGACGATTGGATCGCCGGGCACATCGGCAAGGCCGACATCTGCGTCACCAACGACATCCCGCTGGCGGCGCGCTGCCTGGAGGCCGGCGCCTCGGCCCTGAAGCCAAACGGCGAGGCCTTCACGGAACAGGGTATCGGCCTGGCGCTGGCCGGTCGCGAGCTCATGCAGGGACTGCGCGAGGCCGGCGAGATTACGGGCGGGCCGAGGCCGTTCGCCAAGTCCGACCGCTCGAGGTTCCTCGATCGCCTGGAGACCACCGTACAGGCGGCCAAGCGGCAATAGGTGGCGCAAAAAAGGCTGCCCGGTAGAGCGATACCCGTCACTGCAAGCGGGTGGGATTTCCCGGACAATGCCGGTCTGCCAAACGGAGGTGATCGGATGTTCTGGTCGCGAGAGCTGCGGGGGTGGTCGGAAAAGATCAAGCGCTGTGCCGGTGGATTGTGGACCAGCCGCCGGGGCAGTGTCGCCATCTATGCCGCAATGTTGAGCATGGTCGGGCTGGGGGCCGGCGTCGTGGCTGTCGATTTCGGCCGTCTGGTGGTGCTGCGGGGCCAGATGCAAGACCGCGCCGATGCCGGCGCCCTGGCCGCCGCGCGTCAGCTCGACAAGCTCGCCGGCGCCATCGACCGGGCCAGCGAAGTGGCCCAAAGCGCCATGACGCAACGCTCGGCAATCCCGGGCAGCGCCACAGAACTGGCCGTTTCCAGCCTCACCTTCTACAGCTCCTACACCGCCGGCGGCAGCCAGATCGAGACCGTCGACGACGCCGAGGCGGCCTACGTTTTGGTCGAGCTCAGGGGCCAAAGCGTAATCATGATGTTCCAGCCCGTGCTGGAACTGGTTTCCCAGGTCGCCGGCAGGGGCACGGTGGAACTCGAGGCCCAGGCGGTGGCCGGCGTCGATCCTTTCGTCTGCCGGGCGCCGCCCCTGATGATGTGCGATTTCAGCGAAGCGGATGCCGCCGCCGATGTCATGGCCAGCGCCGCCGTGGGCAAGCAGATCAAGCTGGTGGCCAAGGGCGGCGGCAATTTCGCGCCGGGCAACTTCGGCTTTCTTTCCACCCCCGAAGGCTCCAACGCGGCCGGCGTCATCGAGGACGCCATGGCCTCCGAGGACGAGGACCAGTGCTATGGCCAGACCGTCGACACGGCGCCCGGCGGCATGGTCGGCCCAGCCGGCAACGGCGTCAACGTGCGCTTCGACGAGCTTTCCAACCCCAAGCCCGAGACCACCACACCGGCCGCCAACATCATCAGCTATCCCAACGACAGCGACATCGAGGACGCCGGCGTGTTGATCGGCAACGGCAGCTGGGACCCTGAAGGCTACTGGGACGGGCGCGACCACGACGCCGCCTGGAACGCCACCGACTTGTTTGCCGCGGTCGGCGCGGCGGCGACGCGCTACCAGGTTTACCTCTATGAGCTGGGCGAGAGCTTCGCCGTCAACGGCCCCCTCACCGTCTACCCCATCGGCGGCGCCTTGGCCGCCGGCTACACCACCATCACGCCGGCAGCCGCCGACATCCCGAGCGATGCCGCCAACCCCGACGACAACGACCTCGACGGCGTGCCGGCCGACAATCTGCCGGCCAGCGGCGAGGCCAATCGCCGGGTCATGACGGTGACCGTGCTGCAATGTGTGGCGCTGGGGCTCAATGGCAACGAGAGCGATGTGCCCACGGACGGGCTCTACGTCAACGTCTTCCTCACCGAGGAGGTGGCCAACCCCGCCAGACCCGAACTTTACGGTGAGATCATCGGCCCGCTGACGTTTTCCAACTCAGACAACTATTTCGGCAATGTGCGGCTTTTTGACTAGGGGGGGACTGCTGGGCAGCCTCGGGAGCCTCTGGCACGAGCGCCGCGGTGTCAGCGCCGTCGAGTTCGCCATCGTCGTGCCGATGCTGCTGATGGCGCTGGTGGTGGCGTTGGAACTGGGCCGGGCCATGCAGCAATCGACGGCCATCGAGAAGGGGCTGCGCACAGGCGCACTGTTTGCCGCCCGCGCCGCTACGCCGCTGAGCGCCGCCGACGAGACCACGGTGGGCAACCTGGCCAAATACGGCAACACCGGCGGCACAGGCGATTTGCTGGTAGCCGGTTGGGACACCGGCACCCTGACCATCAGCGAGCAGAGCTACACCGTGACGGGCGCCTCGTCGGCCTCGACGGTAATCCGCCTGGAGGCCGAGGTGCCGTTCGATCCGTTGCTGCCGGGGCTGCTGGATTTCCTCGGCTTCGCCACCTTCAGCATCGAGCTTTCGCACGAGCAGGCCTATGTCGGAACGTAAAGTCAGGCGCGACCGCCGTGGCGTCACGGCCATCGAGTTCGCCCTGGTGGCCCCGCTGCTGGTGGGTCTGACGCTGGGCCTGATCGACTTCGCGCTCGTCATGCTGGAGTTCAACCAGGCCAGCGAGGCGACGCGGCGCGCCACCCGGGTGGTGCAAATCGACGAGCGCCTGGCCGATATCAGCGATATCACCGCGGCTGACATCGTCTGCACCGCCTCCTCGGCCGGCGTGGTGTCGTGCAGCGCCAACAGCGAAGAAGCCACCGCCGATGCCGATTTCGCCACCATCATCACCGAGATGCAGGACGTCTACCCCGTGATCGGCGCCGAAAATGTCAAGATCACCTACAGCCAAAGCGGCGTTGGCGATCCCGGCAAGCCGGGCGGCAGGCTGCCGCTGGTGACCATCGAGATCATCGGGCTGATCCATACTTTCACACTTATCGGTTCGTTGCCCGGCGTACCGGCCGCCATCACGGTGCCCGGTTTCCCCACCACCGTGCTGGCACGGGGCAACGACGTTTAGCCATTCCAGAAAGGCGCCGCCGGGAGATAGACCCGGCCTGTAACGCAGGTGTTTCCGCAACAGGCCGATTGCTAATGCCTTGGCTGCAGCTTGTTACGGTTCGCTATGGAGCAGGTGGGGCTTTTCAGCCGCCGCCCCCGGCAATAGATTAGGATACCTTGGCGAGGCCCGGGAAAGCCGGGCCAACAACAGGGACGAGCGACGTGAAGAAGATCTTTTTCGGCGGACTTGCCGTGATCGTGGTGCTGGCCGCGGCGCTACTGATCGCGCCCGGTTTCATCGACTGGAACGCCTACAAAGGCGAAATCACCCAGCGCGTCCAGGCGGCCACCGGCCGGCACCTCGACATCAAGGGCGATCTCAGCCTGAGACTGCTGCCGGCACCGGCGCTCAGCGTCGAGGGCCTGGCGCTGGAGAGCATGACGGGCGCCCGGGTGCCGACCATGGTGGCGCTGGAGAAAGCCCGGGCGCGGCTGGCGCTGTGGCCGCTGTTGCGCGGCGAGGTGCAGATCGTCGAGCTGCACCTGGTCAAGCCGGTGATCACGCTCGAGCGTCTGGCTGACGGCCGCGCCAACTGGCTCCTTGGCCCCTTGGGGCAGCCGGCCGGGGGCACCGGCGGCACCGGCAGCGCCGCAGCCGAAGACGACAACGGCAGGGATTTCCGCCTCGACCGGCTGCTCATCGAAAACGGCACCATCATCTTTGACGATGGCGCCAATGGCCTCAGGGAACGCCTGGACGGCATCGACGCCGAGCTCAGCGCGAATTCCCTGGCGGGACCTTTCAGGGCCCAGGGCAAGCTCAGCGCCCGCGGCCTGGGGCTGGCCTTCGAAGCCCAGATCGGAGCCCTGAGAGCGGGCCGGGCGCTGCCCCTGAATCTGACCCTCGAGCTGGGCGAGGCCCGGACCAAGCTCGGGCTCTCGGGCTCGCTATCGCAGCCCGATGCGGCTGCCACGCTGAAGGCCAAGCTCGAATTCGCCGGCCCCGACCTGGCCCAATTGGCCCGCCTCGTGCACCGGGCCGCCGGCCTCGAGAAGCCGCCATTGCTGCTCAACCAGCCCTTCTCGCTCAAGACCTCACTGAGCGCCTCGAGCGCCGAATTGGCGCTCAACAACATCCAGCTCAGCCTGGGCAACAGCGCCGTCAGCGGCGGCGCCAATATCTCCTTCGCCGAGACCCTGGATTTCGACATCGCCCTCAACGCCAACCGCTTCGACCTCGATGCCCTGCTGGCCGGAGCGGCGGCCGGCGGCGACGACGGAGGCGGCGGCCAGGCGGCCAAGAGCGGGACTGCGGCCAGCGCCGGCGGCGCTTTCGCCATTCCCGCCAAGCTGGCCGGCAGCCTCAACCTCGGCATCGAGGCGCTGAGTTATCGCGGTTCCATCATGCGCCAGGCTCAGATCGCGGCCACGGTGGCCGGTGGTGTGGTGACGCTCGAGCGCGCCGCCGTGCTGCTGCCGGGGGGCTCCGACGCCGCCCTCTCGGGCCGCCTCGGCAGCCATCAGGGCCAGCCCCGTTTCGAGGGCACGCTGGAGGCGGCCTCGGACAACCTGCGGGCGCTGCTGGATTGGCTGGCCATCGACATCGGGCCGGTGCCCAAGGACCGGGTACGCAAATTCACCCTGCTCACCCGGCTGCGCGCCAGCCCGGCCCTGATCGAGATCTACGGCCTCGACAGCCGCCTCGACACCAGCCGGCTGAGCGGCGGCGCGGCCTATGCCCTCAGGGCCCGGCCCAGCTTCAGCACCGATTTCGCCATCGACCGGCTGAATCTGGATGCCTACCTGCCGACGGCGTCGAGCGGCGCCCAGGAGGGCGGCAAGAGCGCGGCCCAAAGCGGGGGCCGGGAAGCCGCGGCCTCGCCGCTGGCGCTGCTGGACAAATTCGATACCAACATTTTGCTCAAGCTCGGCCACCTGACCTACAACAAGGTGGCGGCCCGGGGCGTCGCCCTCGACATCGGTCTCTTGGGCGGCAACCTGAAAGTGCGGCGCGCCAGCGTCAAGAATCTGGCCGGCGCCACCTTCGAGCTATCCGGCAACGCCCGCGACCTGGCGGCTAAGATCAGCGCCCAGGGTAAAGTCAAGGTGACGGCCAAGAACCCGACCGGGCTCTTTCGCCTGGCCGGCCTCGAGCTGCCCTTCCCGGCCGAACGGCTGGGCCGTTTTGCTCTCGACGGCAGCATCGGTGGCGTGCCCGGGCGGCTCGACCTCGACCTCGTGGTGCGGGCCGGGCGCAGTCGGCTGAGCGCCAAGGGCCGCCTGGCCGATCCGCTCACGGACCCCAAGGTCGAAATGGCCCTCGATCTCGGCAATCCCAGCCACAGCAATCTGATCCGGCTGTTCGATCCGGCCTTCAAGCCGGCCGGCAAGGGCCTCGACGCCGCTCTCAGGGTGCGCGGCAAGCTGGCCGACAGCCTCGACGGCCTCGAGCTCGAGCTCTCGACCAGCCTGGCCAAGGCCCGGATCAAGGCCCGGGGTACGGTGCAGCCGCTGCGGGCCGGCTACCAGCTGAGCGTCGAGGCCAAGGCCGGCGATGCGTTGCGCTTTTTACGCCGGCTCGGCCTCGACTACCGGCCGGCGGCCAGACCCTTCGGCGGCCTGGCGCTGGCCTTCAAGGTGGCCGGCGACGCCCAGGCGCTGAAGCTCGACAAGCTCGAAGGCAGCTTCGGTCCGATCCGGCTCGAAGGCCAGGCGGCGGCCCGCCTGGCCGGCGCCAAGCCCTTCGTCTCGGCCAACCTCAAGACCAGCGAGATCCTCGTCGATCTGTTCCTGCCGCCCCAACCCCGGGCCGCCAAGGGCCGCCGGGCTGGCGGCGGCGGCGGCGGGGCGGCCTCGCCGCGCTGGTCCGGCGATGCCATCGAGGTGGCGTTTCTCAACGACTTCGATGCCGACCTGCAACTGGCGGCGCCGGGCATCGCCTACGGCAGCTACCACTTCGCCAAGCCCCGGCTGAGGGCCGTGGTCAAGGACGGCGTGCTCGACATCAAGCCGCTCAGCGGCCGGCTCTTCGACGGCAAGGTGACCCTGAACGCCCGCCTCGATGGCCGTTCCAAACCCGCCACCAGCCTGACCATCGACATCAAGGGCGGCAACCTCAAGAAGGCGCTGATGGCGGCCGCGGGCGTCGACGTGGCCAGCGGCAGCTTCGGCCTCGACGGCAGCTTCCAGGCCGGCGGCCGCAGCCAGCTCGAGATGATCCGCAGCCTCGGCGGCCAGGCCTCCTTTGCCGCCGAGCAAGGCATCGTTCAAGGCTTCGACCTCAAGGCACTCAGCGACCGCCTCAAGCAGCTCGACCGCGGCGGTGACTTCCTGCGCCTCATCCAGACCAGCATGAAGGATGGCCAGACCCGCTTCAGCCGGGTTGGCGGCACGGCCAAGATCGAGCGCGGCGTGGCCCGCAGCGACGACATCCGGGCCGAGCTCGAGGCCGGCGCCGGCACGGGCCGGGGCAGCGTCGACCTGCCGCGCTGGCTGATCGACTTCTTCGGCGAGTTTCGCCTCAGCGAACATCCCAAGGCGCCGCCCGTGGGCCTGATGCTGCGGGGTCCGCTGGATGCGCCGCAGCGCGACATCAAAAGCCGCAAACTGGAAGCCTACGTCAGCCGCCGCGTCGGCAAAACCCTGTTGCGCAAGTTCGGGGGCAAGAAACTTAAAGGCGCGCTGGGCGGCGTCCTGGGCGGCAACCAGCCGGCCCCGACCCAGCAACAGCCCCAAACCCAGAGCCAAACCCAGCCGCAACCTCAGCCGGCCCAGAAACTCAAACCCGAGGACCTCATCAAGGGACTCTTCAAGAGCCTGAAGCGCTGAGCCCCGCCACCTCCGCTTCCAGGGCAGCCAGCACGTAGAGCCTGAGCGCGCTCGAGAGCGCCCCCTGGCGCCCGGCGTCGATCTCGGTGACCAGCGCGTTCAGCGACATTCCCCGCAGCGCCGTCAGGCGCTTGAGCTGGACCCAGAACTCGGGCTCCAGCGAGACGCTGGTGGGGTGCCCGGCGATGCGCACCGAGCGTTTGCGGCTATTGCCCATCGGCCGCGATCAGTACGCCCATTTGGGCCAGCTCCGTCACCCGCTCGGGGCTCAGGCCCAAAAGCCCGCACAGCACCTCGCGGGTGTGCTGGCCGGCCTCGGCGACCCAGGGCCGGGCGCCGACGGGGCTTTGCGATAGCCGCCAGGGCGCGTTGACCACGTGCACCGGCCCGGCGCCGTCGTCGACCTCGGACAGCACGCCACGGTGCCGGCTCTGGGCGCTCTCGGTGGCCTGGCCCACGGTCTGGTAGCGCGAAACGGGGCAGCCGGCGGCGCTGATCAGCGCCTCGCACTCCTCGGACGTGCGCTCGGCCGTCCACTGGTCGATCAGCACCATCAATTCGTCCCAGTTGCGCTGGCGCTCGACAAAGCTGGCAAAGCGGGGATCGCTGAGCCACTCGGCATGGCCGGTGACCTCGGCCAGGGCGATGAAGTTGGCCTGGGTCAGCGGCATGACGATGACGTAACCGTCGCGCGTCGGTGACGGCGCGTAAAGCATCAACGGCCCCTCGAAGGTGAACTCGTGCTGCAGCATCTGGTAGACCAGCATGTTCAGCATGCTGTCCATCAGGGCGATGTCGACGGCCTGGCCCTGGCCGGTGCGTTCGCGGTGCAACAGCGCCCCCTGGATGGCGCCGGCCGCCGCCATGCCGCTGAAGTAATCGGCCACGTAAAGACCGGTGCGCAGTGGCCGTTCGAGATTTTCCTGGTGCTCGAGGTTGGCCAGATCATAGCCCGAGGCGGCGTGGATTATGGGCGCATAGGCCGGCAGGCCGGCGTCCGGCCCGGACTGGCCGTAACCGGTGATGGCGCAATAGACGAGGTCGGGCTTCTGTTTGGCCAGCGCCTCGTAGTCGAGGCCCAGGCGCTGCATGACGCCGGGCCGGAAGTTTTCCACCACGACGTCGGATTGCGCCGCCAGGTCGGCCACCAGCTCGCGCGCCTTGGGCCGCTTGAGGTCGAAACAGAGCGATTTCTTGCCGCAATTGAGATGGGCGAAATAGGCGCTCTTGCCGTCGCGCAGCGGCGGCGGCACGCGCACGTAATCGCCCTCCAGCGGCTCGCACTTGATGACCTCGGCGCCAAGGTCGGCAAGCAGCCGCGTGCAGTAGGCGCCGGCGATCATCGAGGCGAAATCGAGCACCCGGATTCCGGCCAGCACTGCGGTTTGTTTCGACGTCACGTGCAACCTCCCTGCCGCTGCTCCCGCCAAGCGAGCGGACACTGCTGAACACCAAACTGAGTGATACTTGACAATCAAACAATGCTCAATACCATGGCCTGAACGTGCCAAAGCATCGGGCGCTCCGAGCCGATGATTCATCCTTATTCATACTATCCCGCCCGAGCGGCCCGCTGGTATCCCGGGAACATCGCCGTCATCGAGGGCGAAAAGCGGCTGAGCTACGCCGAACTCGACGCCCGCATCGACGCCCTGGCCCGGGCCCTGGTGGCGCTCGGCGTCGAGCCCGGGGACCGCGTCGCCGTGCTGCAGGCCAACAGCCACCAGTTCATGGTTGCCTTATGCGCCAGCGCCCGCGCCGGCGCCGCCTTCGTGCCCATGCTGGGCATCCTCAGCGAGGACGACCACGCCTACATCCTGGAGGATTCGGGCGCCCAGGTGCTGATCGCGCCGGCCGCCGGGCTGGCCGAGCGGGCGCGGGCACTGAAAGGGCGCCAGCCGGCCTTGCGCCAGTTGATCGTGGTCGACGGCGACGACGAACAGGACTACGAGAGGCTGCTGGCGGCCCATGCCGGCGAGGCCCCCCTGGTGCGCGGCAGCGAGGACGACCTGGCGCAAATCCTCTACACCTCCGGCACCACCGGCAAGCCCAAGGGCGTGGCCCACAGCTACGCCAGTACCCAGGCCGCGATCGTCGGCTGGGTGGCCATGGCGGGGCGCCAGGAGGGCGACGTCGGGCTCTTGTACATGCCCATGAGCCACTTTGCCGCGCGGCTGATGGATTCGGGCTGGGTCACCGGCAGCACGGCGGTGATCCTGCCGGCGCCCGATCCGCTGGCCAGCTTCGCCGCCATCGCCGAGCACCGCGTGACCCACATCCTGGCCATCCCGACGCTGTTGCAGATGTTCCTCGACCACCCCGAGATCGACAACCACGACCTTTCCAGCCTGCGCTTCATCTGCTACGCCGCGGCACCCGCCTCTTCCGGCCTGGTGCGCGCCGCCAGCCAGCGCTTCGGCGCCATCCTGCACACCGGCTGGGGCGGCACCGAGGCCTATGTTCTCAACACCCACATGACTCCGGCCGAACACCTGGCCGCCGTCGAGGGACACGAGCAGCGCCTGCTGTCGTGTGGCCGCGAGGGGCCGCTGGGCGGCCGCGTGCGCATCCTCGACGAGGCCGGCCAGGACGTGGCACCGGGCGAAGTGGGCGAGGTCTGCGTGCGGGCGCCCTGGATGATGGCGCGCTACTGGAACCTGCCCGATTTGACGGCCGAGACCATCGTCGACGGCTGGCTCCACTTCGGCGATCTCGGGCGCTGGGACGACGACGGCTACATGTACCTGGTCGACCGCAAGGGCGACATGATCATCAGCGGCGGCATGAACGTCTATCCCCGTGAGGTCGAGGAGGTGCTCTACCAGCACCCCGCCGTGCTCGAAGCCGCGGTCTTCGGGGTGGCGGACAAGAAGTGGGGCGAGGCGGTGCAGGCGGCGGTCGCCCTGCGCGATGGGGAGACGGCGAAGGCCACAAAGGCGGAAGACATCCTGGCTTTCGCCAAGCAGCACCTGTCCGCCTTCAAGGTGCCGAAGGGGCTCGAGATCGTGCCCGTGTTGGCCAAGACCCCGGTCGGCAAGATCTCGCGCCGCGAGGTCAAGGCGAGCTACCTGGCGGGGGCGGGGGCGGGGGCGGGGGCGGGGGCGGGGGCGGGGGCGGAGTCGGAAGCATGAGCGGGCCGGCCGATCCTTGGCGGAACTAC
>JASLXG010000052.1 GCA_030740435.1 Alphaproteobacteria bacterium
ATGTACTGCTCCGCTGTCCCACGGTGATTATAAAACGCCACCACCCGTTCGGCGGGCCGCGACAGGTTGGTGACGATAAAGCCGACGCGGGGGTACAACTCGCCGGGGTGCCATTCCACCTTGGCCACCACGCGCCGCTTCAGGTCGGGCCGGAAAGGCGCTGGCTCCGGCGGCGCTGCCGGCCGCCAGGCGACGCTGCCTCGGTCCCTGGTCCGGGCTCGAAACAGGGGGCTTGGCCAGCGGCCCAGCTCGTTGCCAGAGTATCAGCGCCGGGTAGGACGGCGGGCCGGCCGAGGGGTTGGATGGGCCCCCAGCCGTGGCGGAATTTGTCATCCCCACAGGCGGTGCCGGCGCCGGCGGCGCTGCCGACCCGGCGTATCCAGGCGCCACCCAGGCGTTGGCCATGAGGCCAAGGATCAAGGCAGTAGTCAGCTTGGTTCGAGGTTTTCGCCGCACGATCTTGAACTTCCCAATAATGCCGATGGTCAGGCTACCGGCGGGGCATCCTATAGCACAAAAAACTCCGCTAACCTACTGTTCATAATCGCAGATTCCAAACAGCCCCTAGCCTTTGCGCTGCCAATACCGGAAAGCCTGCGGCGCCGCCACGACCACCAGCAGGATGCGGATCAGGTGGCTGGAGGCCACGAAGGCAACGTCGATGCCGAGCGCCAGGGCAATCAGGCTCATCTCGGCCACCCCGCCAGGCGCGATGGCCAGCATGTTTGCCGCCAACGAGGCGCCGCCCAATTCCGCGCCCAGCCAGGAAAAAGCCAAGGCCAGGCCCAGCAGCACGACGTTGGCGCCCAGCGACAAGGCCAGCGTGCGGGCCACCGAGCGCAACGATATGCCGGAAAATCTCGCCCCGATGCCAGCGCCAATGACGACCTGCGCCAGCGCCACCAGTGCCTGCGGCGGGCTCGAAGCGGTCAGGCCGCTGATGTGCACCAGGGCCGACAGCACCATGGGGCCGAGCAGGAAACTGGCCGGCAGACGCAGCCGCCGGGCGCCCCACGATCCGACCACGGCGCAAAACAACAGGATTGCCGCTTCCTGCAGGCTCAAGTCGGGATGCCACAGGCTCGCCGGACCGGCAAGGCCGGCGGGGCCGGCGGCTGGGGCCACCGAGGTCGCAGGGATAACAGGATCAAGCAGGCCGAAGAGCCCGAAGCCCAGCGGGATGACGAAGACGACAATAAGAACGCGTACGGCGTGGCACAGCACCAGGGTCCGGGCATCTCCGCCCAGGGCTTCGCCATTTATGGTCATCTCGGTCAAACCGCCGGGCATGGCCGAAAAGTAGGCGGTGACGGGATCGAAGCCGCCGATCCGGGAAAAATAGAAAAAGCCCAGCGTGCCCGCGGTCAGGGTATAGATTGCCAGCAACACCAGCGTGTCGAGCCAATCGACGAGCGAGCCCACCAGATCCGGCGTGAAGGCGCTGCCCAGCATGATGCCCAGCACCGCGATCATGGTCGTGCGCAGGCCCATGGGTACCAGCGTTGCCTGGCCCGCGAGCGCCGCCACCGTGGTCGCCGCCATGGCGCCCAGCAACCAGGGCAGGGGTAGGTCGAAATAACGGAAAATGGCGCCGCCACCCGCCCCCAGCACCAAGGTCAAGGCCAGCGCCCGAGCCTGCATCCAGTCGATGGTGGGTAGGCTCATTGCGGGAGGCTAAGGCACGAACTGCTCGCGAACAATACGTTCCTCGAGGTTGTGTTCGGGATCGAAGAGCAGGTGCAGCGTGGTCTTCCTATCCTCGGCGATGCGGACACTGACAACGTCCCGCACTTCGGTGTCGTCGGCCACGGCGCTGACCGGCCGTTTGCCGTCACTGAGGACATCGATGCGGACCTGGGCGGCGTTGGGCAGTATGGCGCCGCGCCAGCGCCTGGGCCGGAAGGCGCTGATCGGCGTCAAAGCCAGGACCTGGGCACCGAGCGGCAGGATGGGGCCATGGGCCGAAAGGTTGTAAGCGGTGCTACCGGCCGGCGTGGCCACCAGGACGCCATCGCAAACCAACTCGTCGAGACGGACCACGCCGTCGACCGTGATGCGCAGCTTCGAGGCCTGCCGGGTCTGGCGCAGCAGCGCCACCTCGTTGACCGCCAGCGCCGTGCGGCGCCGCCCGTCAGCGCGCACGGCAACCATGCGCAAGGGGTGAAGTTGAACCGCCTGGGCCACGGCCAAGCGACCGTAGAGGTCGTCCTCGGCATAAGAGTTCATGAGAAAGCCGACGCTGCCCAGGTTCATGCCGAATATGGGCACGCTGCGCTTCATGTGGCGGCGCAGCGTTTGCAGCATGAAGCCGTCGCCGCCGATGGCGATGATGATGTCGGCATCACGGGGCGGCACGTGGGGGTAGCGCGCAGCCAGGTGTCGCCGGACGCGACGGGCTTCGCGGGTGGGGCTGGCAACGAAGGCAAGGGCGGGCTGGGCCATGGCTGTGATTTTTTGTGATTTATTGTGATTTATTGTGATTGTCGTGGTTTTGTCGATGCGGCGGGGTGTAGCGGAAGTATAGCGCAGGGTCGTCCGGACGCCACCCGCCTCCCTTGCGAGGGCGAACGAGCCTCGTCATGATGGCGCAATCCGGTTGAGGAGATTAGGAGGGGTGGGCATGTCGGACACTTGCCGCCGCTGGGCGGGGATGTTGCAGCTGGCGCTGGTGGCGCTGGCGCTGACGGCCTGTCAAGCCACAGCGAGTGCCACGCTGCCGCCGCAAGCGGCCACAGGGACCAAAGCGGCAAGTGGGGATCGCCATCAGGGCTACTATTATCCGCCGCCAAGCAGCCGCGAGAGCTATCAGGTTCGGGCCGCCGCGCTGGACAAGAGCAGCCGGCAAATGCGCATCGGTTTCGTTACCGCGCTCGGCCGTCAGCAGGTCGAGCGGCCCTACGCGCCGCGCTACGCGATTTTCGCCAAAGGCGGCGAGGCCGACAAGATGATCATCGTCTCACTCCAGCGCGGCTACCTCGACACCATCTATCAGGGCCGCGCCCTGCTCGCTCAGCTCACCGCCATCGCCCGCGCCAGCCCGCTCTTTCAACAGATCGGCGTGCAGGACTATTTCACCTTCTTCGATCTCGCCGGTCTGCTCGGCTTCCGCCGCATCACCATCAGCGACGGCGACAGCTACGCCCACCAGATTACGCTGAAATAGAGCGCGAAGCAGCGCCGCCGCCGGCCCTCAGCCGCCGGTGACGCTCATATGGCGCTCGAGCGCCAGGGGTTGGCGGGGACCGAGGTCGAATTCGTGGCCCTGGGGCTTGCGGGCGATGGCCCGGTCGATGGCCAGCTCGAGGGCGGCGTCGTCCGGGCTCTGGCGCAAGGGCGTGCGCAGATCGGCGGCATCGTTCTGGCCCAGGCACATATAGAGCGTGCCGGTGCAGGTCAGCCGCACCCGGTTGCACGAGGCGCAGAAGTTCTGCGAAAGCGGCGTGATCAGGCCCAGCCGGCCGCCGGTCTCGCGCACCCGCAGATACTGCGCCGGGCCGCCCGTGCGGTGCTCGCTCTCCTCGATGGTCCAGCGTTCCTCGAGTTGGCGGCGCAGCACCGAGAGCGGCAGATAATGGTCGCCGCGCCGGCCCGCGACCTGGCCCAGCGGCATGGTCTCGATAAACGTGAGGTCGAAGCCCTGTTCGCCGCACCAGACGACCAGGCGGTCGATTTCGTCGTCGTTGACGCCTTTCATGGCGACGGCGTTGATCTTGATGGCAAGGCCGGCCGCCTTGGCCGCGGCCAGGCTATCGAGCACCTGGCCGAGATCGCCGCGGCGCGTGATGGCGCGGAAGCGGTCGGCATCGAGGGTGTCGAGCGAGACGTTGACGCGCCGCACCCCGGCGCCATGGAGGTCGGCAGCGTATCGCCCGAGCTGGCTGCCGTTGGTGGTGAGCGTAAGTTCGTCCAGCGCCCCCCTCTTGAGGTGCCGGCCCAGGCCGCGGATCAGCGTCATCACGCCGCGCCGCACCAGGGGCTCGCCGCCGGTCAGCCTGAGCTTGCGCACGCCCTTGCGCACGAAGGCCGAGCACAGCCGGTCGAGCTCCTCCAGCGTCAGCACCTCGGCCTTGGGCAGGAAGTTCATGTGCTCGGCCATGCAATAGGTGCAGCGAAAATCGCAGCGGTCGGTGAGCGAGACCCGCAGGTAGCTGACGTGGCGGCCGAATGGATCGATCATGGGTTTTTGGCTGGTTTCGAAGCCTCGTCCGAGGCACCATACCGTTATATTCGCTCATATATAACCTTTGTCAAACAAGATTTTGTTGGTGCGGCGATCTGACGCGCTTCGTTCCTGCGCTATCATGTCCCTGGCGCCTTCATCCGAGCCCGATCACCCGAGGAAACCATGTCGCGCAACCCTTTTGCCGCTATCCTGCGCCAAGCCCAAGAACCAGGCACGCCAAGCGCCGGCTGGCAAGCCGCGGCGACGCTCTACCACGCCTACTTGACCGGCCTGATCCTGCTGCTGGCCAACCGCCGCGGCGCGGCCGATGTGGGGGAATGGAGTTTTCGCCTGTTTCGCCGCCAGCACCTGGCCAAATTCACCTCGAGTTTCGCCAAACTGGGCCTCCATGGCTTGCCCGACGCCGTGGCGGCGGCGCGCTACCATTATCTGGCCAACGCCATCGGCGGCGTCGAGGTAACGTATCATGAGGAATCGGCGCACAAGGCCTGGGTGCACTTCCGCCATCCCCGCTGGCTTTACGCCGGCGCGGCGGTCTGTGGCGTGCCGGTTGAGGTGAGCCACGGTTTTTTACGCGGCTGGTACGGCCACAACGGGATCTCAATGGGCAACCCGCGGCTCGGTTTCGTCTGCACCAGCCAGGACATGACGGGCCAGTACGGCCTGGCGGGATACTTTTTCGAGTACGGCCACGACCTGGCCGAAGAGGAACGGCTGCAATTCTCGGACGAACCGATCCCTGCCTTCGATCCCGCCGGGGTCCCTGGGCTCGATGCCGCCGAGTGGCCGCCCGAGCGCCTGCACAAGGCCAACCGCAACTACGCCATGGACTACATCGCCAACGGCCTGCCCGAACTTGTCGACCAGATCGGCGCGGCCAACGCGGCCGAGCTCGGCCGCCTGGCCGGCCACCTGATCGGGGCGCAATTTTTCACCGAGGTGGCCGAGCGCCTGGGGCTTGGCGAGGGGCCCACGGCGGCGCATTCCTTCGCCGCCTTCATGACCGCCCTGGCCCAAGCCCAGGACGACGCGGCCGAGTGGTCGGCCGACGGCGACGCCGCCCTGGTGCACCAGTCGAGCTGGCGCCTGATGCGCGGCCAAAGCCCCGATCCCGCCGTCTTCGCTGCCTGGAACGGCCTTTGGCAGGGCGCCTTGGCCGCCTATGATCCGAGGCTCGAGCTCGATGTGCTGGGCCGGCTGGACAGAGGCGACGAGGCTTTCGAGTGGCGGGTTGGGGTGCGACAATAACGTCTTATCAGTGGAGAACCGCATGCCAAACAAAACTCGCGCCATCAGCCATATCGGAATCCTGGTGCACGACGCCGACGCCGCCACGCGGCTCTGGACCGAGGCTTTCGGCTTCCAGAAATTCAACGACCTCAGCATCGAGGTGGAAGGCATCCGCAGCGTCTTCCTCTCGCCCGGCGGCACCGCCGAAGAGATGACCATCGAGATCATGGAGCCCTTGGACAAGTCCGACATGGAGAACGCGCTTTTATCTCTGGCCGGTGTGGCCGCTCGTACCGCTTTCGCTTCCTGCGGCAGGACAAGGCCCCGGTGCAGCAGCAACTCCACAGCGGTCAAGACGGTGTTCAGCACCATTAGCGGTGGGGTAAATCCTCGATGTGCGGCGGCGCTACCAACATCCACCATAATTTCAAAAAATCTTTTTTTCACCCGTGATGAAATGCCCCTCTTTCGCCATGGCCTCTAATTTGCCTTTGAACCCACCCTTCTGGTCCCCGACACGAATGTGCATGGCGCGATCGAGTAGCGTGCGGGTCCCCAGTCTGTATTTTGGAGGCTTCCGCGTCGGGGAGGTCGTGGCACTGCGCTGGCAAGACGTGCAGGCTCGGGAGGACGGTGGCCAAGTCACGGTTTCTGGCAAGGGTGGCAAAACGCGCTCGGTTCGCATCTACAATGGCGCTTGGAAGCGCCTGAGTGCTCTCCGGCACGGTGCGTCCGCCGAAGGAGCCGTGATCGCCTCGCGCAAGGGAAACCGGGCGGTGAGCGCCGTTCAGGTCCACAGGATTGTCCGGGCGGCGGCGGCACACGCTGGTATTGAGGCCCGTGTATCCGCCCATTGGCTCAGGCATGCTCACGCTTCTCACGCCCTAGACCGAGGGGCACCAGCGCACCTGGTGCGCGATACCCTTGGCCATGCCAACATCGCTACCACTAGCGCCTACGCCCATGCTCGCCCTGACCAGTCGTCGAGCCGTTTTCTCGCTTCATGATCTTCGCTCTAACTACGGTTCACTGGCCGTGTGGAGCGCTGGGTGCAACAGGCGTCTCTTTCCGTCTCGGTATCTGCAACATCATGCGTTGAGGCCAATCCGCTAATCAGAGCCCAGCTTTCGAAAATTTAGACCGGTCCAACAGTTGATGGGGCGGGCCGACCGAGGTACTGCGTTCCTCGCATCGTTGAAACGAAGCCCAACACCGATGCCAAGCCTCAATTGACCGGAATCAAGGCCGCTACGGCGAGGCGGAACCGCTAACCCATTCTATAACTGTATCAATCATGTCATAAAAAATACGTGTTACTGCATCATTAAGGCTAAATGGCGCGACTTCAGAGCCGCCTTCCGAACTACTTTCGGAACCACCCTCAAGATCGCCTTCCGGCGCCCCCTCGGCTGCGGCCTCGCCCTCGCCTTCGCCCTCGCCCTCGCCTTCGCCTTCGCCTTCGCCTTCGTCTTCGCCCTCGCCCTCGCCCTCGCCCTCGCCCTCGCCTTCGCCGGCCTGCTGGTCACCCTCTTGCGTCGCCTGGATCTGCGGTGGCGTCGCCGGCTGCGGCGGCAGGGCGGCAGTGGCTGAGCCGTAAAGCGCCTGGATCTGGGCCGCCGGCATGATCACCGGCGGTGCCGGAGGTTGCGAGAAGCTCAGAACCTGCGTCGTCTGGTTGGCCACGTTAAGGACGATCGTGCCGGCGTCGTTGGAGACCGATAGCTCGCCCACCGTGCCGTCGTCGTTGACCAACAGCGTGATGGTATTGACCTCGCCCTCGGCCTGCGCCTGGCCCGCCACCCGCGTTCCGCGGATGCCGATGGTGGCCACCGGCGTGCGTACCACCATGGCGTCCGGACCCGACTTGGCAATCTGGCCAGAGACGAAGCTGAAAACACCCTGCACCACCGAGAACGATGACGTGCCTTCGCTGTTCTCCGGGTCGAAGACCAGCTCGTCCATCACCATGCGGCCGTCCTCGCCCAGCGAGAACGTCGTGGTATCGATGAAGACGCCGCCGACGGAGGCGCCCGAGCCGGTTTCGATGACGTCACCCTGGAAGATCGCCGAACCCGAGGTCAGCGTTACCTCGGTGCCGTCGGCCCGGGTTGCCGTGGCCGTGCCTTCGAGGGTTTGTACCTGGCCGATGGGTGGCGTTGCCGCGGCCTGGCCGGCCTGGGCGGATTGCGCCGGCGCCACCGGTCCGGCCAAGGCTTCGGCCAGATCAGGCGAGATCCGCGAGCCGCCCTCGGTGATCAGCGTTGGCGGAGCATCGCTGGAGAAGTAGTCCCGCACCACAACGGTCTGGCCGTCCGGCCCGACCAGCACCAAGTCAGCGCCTTCACGGACATATTCGGCAACGAGAAGAAAATGCCCTCCCGGGACGGTAACTGATGCCCCCGAAACCTCAAGCACTAGAGGAGCGTTAGCCGCCGGCACGATCGGGGCACTGGCGCTAGCCGGCTCGACCGCCCAGATCAAGCCAAGAAGAAGAAGGATTGGTTGCAGCTTGTTGGCTGTCATATGCCGGACACTAACCGCCAGCAACCATCTGGGCAAGTCGTCGGCATTAGTCCTCTCGCCCGGCAGTGGCCCCAAGACTCTGAACGCCGAACTCTACGGCGATATGGCGGCAATCCTCGCGATGTGCGGCACAAACCGATATTTCCCAGATAGCATTCGTATCGTAGCAAATCGTAGGCGAACCCGACCACCGATGGAAGGAATTTTGCTCTGCGGTCATTCGGCAGCCCCGATTTGATGATTTGGCCGTTGTTGGAAGCCCATTTGGCCAAAT
>JASLXG010000053.1 GCA_030740435.1 Alphaproteobacteria bacterium
CCTGGCTTAGCCGGACCTCCGCCTCGCGGAGCTTGCCGATAATCTGCTCAACCGTGTGATTCTTCTTCGCCATTTTGCCCTCCTTCAAGCCAACCCAATCCTAACATCCGGGCTGGACCAGTTTTCGGGGGGCAGGCCAGGTCAGCGGCGACTGAGACGACCAAGCAGCCAGCGCACGGCGAAAGCGACCAGCGGCAGAAGGAACAGCAAAACCACCAACGAGAGCCGGGTTTCGTCGTTGTGCCGGCCCAGCGCCTCGCTCGGCCCTCCCGCCTCGGAGGTTGCCCGCTGCCAAAGCGGTTGCTGCCAGAAGGTGAGATAGGCCGTCAGCACGAGGCCCACGATCCAGCAGATCCAGAACATCCACCGGACCTCACGCCAGCGGCGGGACCACCGCCTCCGTTCGGCATCGTGGGGCTGTCGCAGGGTCTGACGCAGTTTGGCCCTTAGGTCTTTGCCTTGGGGATCGTCGCTCACCCCGGCACCCGCTTCTGTCCTCAGTAGACGCCGCGGCTGTTGAGGAAGGGGCCGTATTTCATGTCCTCGGAGAGGATGTGGTTGATCAGCCATTCGCCGAAAAAATCGCGGAAGCGTTGGTTGTTCATGCCGTTACCGTCTTCCAAGGTCAGGCGCATGTCGGTGATCTCGGCGATGAGCTTTTCGTGCTGGCGACCGTGGACCTCCAGGTCGCTGTATTCATACTGCTCGAGTAACGCCTCCTCCTCGCGAAAATGGTGGCGGGCAAACTCGATCAGGCGATCGAAGGCACCGGCCGTGTCGACCAGCTTGGCTCTGCCGTTCATGGTGCTGAGCACCGACCCGGCCAGCTCGAACAAGCGGCGGTGTTGGCTGTCCATGGTCTGCACCGAGATGCGGTAGGCGTCCTGCCAGTCAACCAGTTGTAGGCCGCTTAGCGAGGAGTCGAGGATCAGGCTGCGGCGGCGTTCGAAGGATTCCACCAGCTTCCAGCGCACCACCGGTATGCCGCCAACCAGATCGCCGGCGATGGTGTGGGTCTCGGAATCCTCCATGGCGCGAACGGTGAAAACGCTAGGCGTGGCGAAGACGGCGTTCTCCTCGCCGAAAAAATCACCCGGTCCCAGGGTCTCGTAGATGTTGTCGCCGACACGGCGCTCGAAGCACCCTTTGGACACCAGGTGAAGCTCGGTGTTACTGGCCAACGACAATGTCTCGCCGACTGCGAATCCGCGGCTCGCCATGCGCCGCACGATCAGATTCAGCGTGGTCGGCGAAACGCTTTCGCCAAAGAGATCGGTGTTGGCGATCGCGGCCTGCAACTGGCGGGCCTTGCTCAGCTCCTCGAAGAGATCGTTGTTCCTGATGAATTCCAGGTACTGCTGGCCGGTGATCTTCAGGGCCTGGACGAAGCTGGCGGTACGGTAGGTGCGGCTGGTCGGCCGGCTGGCCAGAAAACTGGTTTCGCCAAGCAGCGCACCGGCCGACAGAAGGTTGCGCACATCGCTGTCGGCGCGCAGGGATTCGACGGCGCCGGTGAGCACGAGATAGAGCGACTCGGTGCGCTCGCCCTCGCGGATAATGATGGTTTCGGGATTGAAACGGATCACCGGGTTGTTGAGCAGCATGCGCGTCTGGTGGTGCTCGATCGATGGGAAGTAGGAGCGCGCGAACTCGAAGGCGTTCTTCCAGGCGTATTCCTGGAAGGTGGGGATCAACAAGTCCGTGGTGCCAAAGGGGGCACCCGAACCAATCTCCTTCTCCCGCGTCGTCAGCTCGGTGGAGCGATGCGCCAGGATGATCTTGGCCGAGGTATCGTCGCGGAAATCTTCGGCCTCGCCGTGGATCAGGCCGCCACCGGCATCGATTTTCTTGACGTCGGCCGGCACCTTGTATTGCTGTTTGGTCCACTCGACCAGGCGCTCGGCGATGCCGTCGTCCTCGGGATCGTCGCTGGCCATGCCGTCGAGCACGCTGAAGCCCGAGATGTCGGCGAGATGGGCATAGCTGCGATAGCCGTCGTTGCCGAGCGCCCGAAAGTGGAAGATGTTGGTTTCCACGGGGTGGGGCGAGAATACCGGCTTGACCTCCAGCCCGTCGATCAGGTTCCAGCGGTCGAATTCGAGATCGTGGATGTCGAAGAAGTCCGAGAGATCCCCCTCGTCCAATGACAGCAGCACCGAGAGCTTCTTCGAGACCGAGGCCCGCACCAGGGGTGTGGTGAAATATTTGATGCGGTGGCCGGCCCGGATCAGCGCCGTGATGCCGGCAAAATGGTCGTCGTGGGAATGGGTGTGGAAGATGCCCTCGATCTCGCTGATGCTGATACCCAGCGCCAGCAGGCTGGCGGCGATGTTGGGGCCGGCATCGATCAGGTAGATGCGGCCCTGAAACATGAGCAGGCTGGCCTGGGCCGGCCGGTCGATATCCCAGCCGTCACCGTCACCGGTGTGAACGATAGCAAAATATTCGCGCCGCACGGAATGGAAGCCCAGCGGATAGGGCGATTCGTATTCCTCACCCGGCTTGAGATTGAGGTCGATCTCGACCCGCTCGCCGTCGTAAGTGAATTCGTAGACGTTGAGCCTTTGGCGCCGCACGGTGACGCCGCCGCGGATGGCCACGGGCTCGTTTTCGATGGCCAGGGTGTCCAAGAGCTCGTCGGCACCCCTGATCTTGCCGAAGGCGAAGCGGCGCTTCATGCGCATCATGGCCTGGGCGGTTTCCAGGGTCGTGCCGGCCTGGTGGATTTCCTGCTCGGACACCAGGCCGTAGTTGCCCCGGTAGATGTAGTTCATCTGGGCATCGACCTGTTCGCGATTGCCGATGATCAGCGGCTTGACGCCGGTGTTGCCGGGGTGGTCGGGCAGGATCATGCCTTGGCGGTAAAGCATCTGCAGCACGGGAAATTCTGCCAGGTTGCAGAAGTGCCCGTTCTGCAGCGGCAGATCCGAGAGCAGGATCACGTTGGGCCCCGATTCGAAGGCCACGCCGTCCTTTTCGATGGGCCTGATGACACCGCGCTTCATCAGGTGCTTGACGCTGTCCGCCGGCGCCCCGCAGAGCACGCGCAGATCGGCGCCCTCCACTTCGATCCAGTAGATTCCCCGCGCCACATTGACGACTTGGATCTCTTGCATGGTCGCTTGCCGAATCTACTTCAGGAACAAAAATCCTCAGCCAAAGCAGCAACAGTCCTCGCGCCGACACATTCGGGCCTATTCTTGCTGACCTGGACGGCGATTCGCAACGTTATTGAGTGTGACGGTCGTCACATTCTAGCCTGCTGTGGACTCATGCCCGATCAAGGCCGCGGCACCGCGGCCGGCGATGCGGCCCAAGGCCACGGCGCTGAGCAGGCCGTTGCCCGAGAGATAGCCCCAAACCGCCGAACCGGAGACGCCGCAGGCGGCACCGCCGCCGGCAAACAGGTTAGGCAGGGGGCTGGCGTCGGGACGCAGCACCCGGGCTTCGGCATCGACACGCAGGCCGCCCTGGGTGTGCAGCAGCGCGCCTGTCACCTTGACGGCGAAGTAGGGCGGCGCCAAAGCCGGCGCGGCCGTGAAGTCGCGGCCGAAAGAATCGCTGCCCTCGCCCGCCGCCAGATCGGCCGCTTGGCCCAGGGTCTCCTCGAGCGCCGCCGCCGGCAAGCCGCAGCTTTGGGCCAACGCCGCCGCCGTGGCGCCCTGGCGCAGCGCCCCGGCGGCCTGGGCGCCGCGGTAGTCGTCGAAATCCAAGCCAAGCTCGTGCAGGCGCTGGTCATAGATATTCCAGGCCAGGCCGCCGTCCTGCGCCAGCACCCGCACGGCCTGCTCGGAATAGCCCTCGTGCTCGTTGGAAAAGCGCCGGCCCTGGGCGTTGACCTGGATACCGCCCTGCATCATCAGGGCCCAGCTGATGAGGATGGCGTGGGGCTCGGCGATCGAGCCGTGGCCCTGGTAGGCGCCCATGTGGCGAAGCTCGGCGCCCAGGGCCTCGCCCCACTTGACGGCGTCGCCCTGGTTGCCCTCGTGGCCGAAGATCTTGGCCCGGCGCATCTCGGGGATGTGGCGCGAAACCAGTTCCGGACTGCCGGCAAAGCCGCAGCATGCCAGCACCAGGGCCTGGCAGCCCAGGTCCTCGTGGCTGCCGTCGGGGCGGCGAAAGCGCAGGCCACGAATGCGGCCGTCGGGCGCCGCGAAAAGATCGCTGACCTGGGCCTCGGTAATCACGTCGACGCCGGCCGCCGCCAGCGCCCGGCTCAGACCGCCCATCAATTCGGCGCCGGTGCGCGAGGGCGGTGCGTGCATGCGCAGCCGGCTGTGGCCGGGATAGAGAAAACCACCGACCAGCTCAATGGGCACGGCATGGCGCTCCGCCAACCATTCGACGGCGGGAGCGGATTCGCGGCACACCGCCTCGACGATGACGGCCTCGGCCTGGTGGCCGGTTTTGGCCTGGATGTCGGCAACCAGGATATCGACGCCGTCCTCGACCCCGGCGGCACGCTGCCAGTGGGTACCGGAGGCCGGGATCATGCCCGACGAAAGCGCCGTCGAGCCGGCCGGCAAAGCGTCGCGCTCCAGCACCAGAACCTCGGCGCCGGCCTCACGCGCCGCCAGGGCGGCCACCGAGCCGCAGGCCCCGGCGCCGATCACCGCCAGCGGCACGGTCAGATCGAAGCCCCGGGACGGTGGCGGCAAAACGCTCATGAGCCCAGCGCCGTCTGGACTTCGGCACAACTGGCTATCGTGGCAATGGTCGAAAGCGAGGCCAGGGAATGCTGGTGGATATCATCACCGAAGGCGGCGCAGCCGTCGTCGAGCACGATCAAGGAAAAATCCCGCACGTGGGCATCGCGCACCGTCGAGGCGACACCGCCGTTGGTGACGATGCCGGCGAAGATCAGGCTGTCGATGCCGGCGCGCCCCAGCACGAACTCCAGCCGGCTCTGGTAGAAGGCGGAAAAGGCCACCTTCTCGACCGAGAGATCAGCCGGCGCCAGTTCGTCCACCAGGGCCTGGCCGAAGCTGCCGGGGCTGAAATCGCCGGCCCCCAGGAAGGGCCGCAGCTGGCGCAAGTGCGGGCTGATGAAAGGCACGCCCCCCTTTCCCGGTACCAGCGTGAAGTGGGTCGAGACGATCCAGCCGCCGGCCGCCCGCATGGTTTCGACAAGTGGTGCCAAGCGGGCCGGGAGCGCGGCGATGGCCGGATCGGAGACACCGGCCCGGGCGTAGGCGCCTTCCGGGTGCAGGAAATCGTTCTGCAGATCGACCAGCATCAGGCCGGTGCGAGGGGCATCGAACTTGAGCTCCGCCATCAGCTCTCCTCCGCCGTCAGCACCAGATTTCCCCAATCATCGACCCGGGCCATTAGGCCGGGATCGACGAAGGTCGTGGCGTCGGGCTGTTCCAGCACCGCCGGCCCATTGATTACGGCGCCCACCGGCAGCGCCAGGCGCTCGAAAACCGGGGCCTCGCGCCAGCCGCCGTCGATCCAGATCGGCCGGGCGCCGCACCCCGCCGCCTCCAGGCTGCCGCCTTGGGGGGCCAGCAGTGCCATGTCGAGCTTGGGCCGCCGCCCGACCACGGCAAGACGCAGGTTCAGGAGCCGGATGGCGATGCCATCCAACAAGCGGCCATAGACCTGCAGGTAGCGTGCCTCGAAAGCGGTTTTGATTTGCGCAGCATTGATACCGCTTCCACCCTCGCCGATCTCCAGCGTCAACGGCACTGCCACGGTATGGGTCTGGCCGAGATAGAGCATGTCGAGCTCGATCAGACAGTCGATGCCGGCCAGCGCCACACCGGCGCTTTCGACCAGGCCGCGCCCGGCCGCCGCCGCCTCGTTGATCTCGGCATCCAGCGCCGCCGCATCGAGGTGGTCGAGCATGACGTTGACGGTATGCACGAAGTCGTGACGCAGGTCGGCAATGACGCAGCCCAGCGCGCTGGTGACGCCGGGGAAGCGCGGCACCAGGGCGGACGAGAGGCCGACCTCGCGGATCAGGGCGCCGGCATGCAGGGCGCCACTGCCGCCAAAGGGCATGGCCGTGAAATGGCGCGGATCAAAGCCGCGCTCGACCGAGACCAGGCGGATAGCGCCGGCCATGTGCGAATTGGCGAGGCGAATCACGGCCTCCGCCGCTGCCATGGTGTCGAGCTCCAGGGGCCGACCGACATGGGCCTCGATGGCACCCCGAGCGGCCTCCACATCGAGGCGTTCGAGGCCACCCCCGATGGGACTTTGGGCATTGATGCGGCCCAATACGACGTTGGCATCGGTCACCGTGGGGCGCTCGCTGCCCAGGCCGTAGCAGGCCGGACCGGGATCGGAACCGGCACTTTCGGGCCCCACCTGCAAGAGCCCGCCACGGTCGACCCAGGCGATGGAGCCGCCGCCGGCGCCGATGGTGGTGATCTCGATCATCGGCGTGCGCACCACCAGGCCGAAGTCGACGGCGGTCTGGGGGCTGAGCGTGCTCTGGCCCTCGGCCACCAGCGAGACGTCGAAACTGGTACCGCCCATGTCGCAGGTGATGACGTTGGCCTGGCCGGCCTGGGCGGCGATGTGGGCGCCGGCGATGACGCCCGCGGCGGGCCCGGAAAGGGCCGTGCGGATGGGCCGCTGGCGGGCGTTATCCACGCTCATGACGCCGCCGTTGGACTGCACGATGAGGATCGTGCCGGCAAAGCCGCGCCCACCCAGCGAACTCTCCAGGCCCTGCAGATAATCGCCGATGAGCGGCTGCAGGTAGGCGTTCAGGGCCGTCGTCGAGGCGCGTTCGAATTCCCGGATCTCGGGCAGGATGTCGCTGGAGATGTTGACGTGGGGGTTGGGCCAGACCTCTTTCAGGGCAGTCAGGGCGGCGCGTTCGTTGGCCGGGTTGGCGTAGGCATTGACGAAAAAAATGGCCACCGCTTGCACCCCGGCGGCCAGCAGGACCTGGGCCGCGGCCCGCACCTCGGCGGTGTCGACCGGGGTGTGCACGGTGCCGTCGGCCAGCGTGCGCTCGCTCACTTCGAGGCGGTGCTCGCGGCTCACCACGGGCTCGAACTGGCCCCACAGACCCCAGGTCTCGGGGCGGTCGCGCCGGCGCATCTCCAAGACGTCGCGAAAACCCCGGGTGGTGATGACGCCGGTCGGCGCGCCCTTGCGCTCCAGGAGCGCATTGGTGCCCACCGTGGTGCCGTGGACCACGGTGCTCAATCTCGCCGGGTCGGCCACCTGGGCAATGCCGGCGGCAAAGCCTTCGGCCTGATCGTCCGGCGTCGTCGGCACCTTGGCCACGGCGCAGGCCCCGCTTTGCTGGTCGATGGTGAAGACGTCGGTAAAGGTGCCGCCGACGTCGACGCCGACGATTGTACCCCCTGTGGTGCCGCTCTGGCTCATTCGGCGGCCTCGGGATCGACACCCTCGGGGTGGACGCCGTAGTCGCGCCGCGCGCCCTCGGGGGTTACGTAGCCCAGGCGCAGGTCCCGGGCGACGCTTTCAGGGCTGCGCTCGGCCACCGGGCCATAGCCGCCGCCGCCCGGGGTCTCCAGCTTGAGGCGCTGGCCGCGGCGGATGCGTATGCCCACCATCTTGGAAACGAAGGGCGGCTGGTGATCGCCGTCGTCCTGTTCGAAGGCGAAGCGATTGAGGGCACCCGGGCCGCCGCCGACCACGCCCTGGGGGGGAAAGCGGCCGCGTTCGCCAAAGAGGAAAACATCGGCGCTTTCCTCCAGCAGCTCGATCTCGTAAAGCGCGCCCAAACCGCCCCGGTGGCGCCCCGGGCCACCCGAGTCGGGGCGCAGCGCCCACTGGGTGAACATCACCGGATAGGCCGCCTCGAGGATCTCGACGGGCGGGATGGTGGCGGTCGAGATGGGCGCGTTGCCGTGGTTCAGACCGTCGCCCTCGGGGTGGCCGCCATGGCCGCCGCCAAAAAAGGAAAACATCACCCAGCGCCGGCCGTCACCGCGGTGGCCGGCCAACGAGAGCGCATTGATGGTGCCGTAGGCGCAGGCGTTGGAGCGCCCCGGATCGGCCTGGGCGAAGGCACCGAAGACGACATCGATGACCCGCAGGATGGTCTCGGTATAACCGCCCACGGGCTTGGGCGGGCCGACGCTGAGGATGGCATCCTCGGGTATGACGAACTCGATAGGCTCGAGCACGCCGGCGTTGGCCGGCACGTCGCGGAAGATGTGCTTGATGGCGACATAACACGACGCAATGGCGGTCGAGCGCGAAATGTTGACGGGCCCGGCACAGGCCTTGGCCGAGCGCGAAAAATCGAAGACCAGGCGGTCGCCGGCGATGGTCAGGTCGAGGGCTATCTTCAGAGGCTCGTCGACGATGCCGTCATTGTCGAGCCAGTCGTCGCAGGAATAGGTGCCGGAAGGGAATTCGGCGATGTGCGAGCGCATCAGGCGTGCCGCGCGGGTCTGCAATTCGACGAAGGCCTCGGCCACTGTGGCGTCGCCGTATTCGTCGAGCAGCGCCGCCAGACGCCGGTGGCCGAGCTCGAGGGCGTTGATCTGGCCGTTGAGGTCGCCATAGAGCGAGCCCGGCAGGCGGCTGTTGGCCTTGAGGATCTCGATGATGTCGTTCCGGATTTCGCCCCGTACGAAGAGTTTCACAGGCGGGATCAGCATGCCTTCCTGGAAGCTCTCGGTGGCTACGGGGTTGTAGTTCCCCGGCACGTTGCCGCCGACGTCGTGCCAATGACCCACCGAGGCCAAATAGCAGTAAACCTCGCCGTTGCGGTAGAAGGGCTGGACCAGCTTGAAGTCGGAAAGATGGGTGCCGCCGTCGTAGGGGTCGTTGAAGATGTAGACGTCGCCCTCGGCCAGGTCGCCGTCCGCCGCGGCCTTGGCGATCACGGTCTTGACGGCGAAGGCCATGGCCCCGACGAAGATGGGGAGACCGGACTTGCCCTGCACCAGGGTCTCGCCGCTGCGGGCGTCGTAGATGCCGTGGGAAGCGTCGTGGGCCTCGGCAATGATGGGATTGAAAGCGGAGCGAAACAGCGTCGCGTCCATCTCATCGGCGATCTGCTCCAGCCGGCCCTTGAGCACCGCCAGGGTGACGGTATCAATCGTCATCGCCGCGCTCGAAATTGGCGGCGTCGTAGGCCTGGCCGGCAGCCAGGATGTCGGCGGTGCCGAGCAAGTCGTTGAGCCCCTGGAAGTCGAGCATGCGGTTGCCCAACGGCTGGTTCCAGCCGTGCTCGGCCAGGCTGGCGAAGTATTCCGTGGTCAATTTGGCCTGGGCTCGCACCAGTCCGCTGGGAAAGAGGGCGATCGAATACCCCATGCTTTCCAGCTCGGCCGCCCTATGCATGGGCGTGCTGCCGCCCTCGACCATGTTGGCCAACAGGGGCACCCGGCCGCCGAAGCGACGGCAGACCGTGGCCATCTCGTCGTCGTCGCGCGGCGCCTCGACGAAGAGCACGTCGGCGCCCGCCTCGGCATAGCGTTCGGCGCGCTCCAGTGCCAGCTCCAGGCCCTCGACGGCGATGGCGTCGGTGCGGGCGACGATGATGGTGTCGTGGCGCCGGGCGTCGCAAGCGGCCTTGATCTTGCCCACCATCTCGGCCGCCGGCACGATGGTCTTGCCGGCCAAGTGGCCGCAACGCTTGGGCAGCGTCTGGTCCTCGAGCTGGATGGCGGCGGCACCGTCGCGTTCGAACCGGGCCACCGTGCGCTGCACGTTCAGCGCGTTGCCGAATCCGGTATCGGCGTCGACGATCAGCGGCAGGTCGCTGCGTTCGCTGATCAGGGCCAGGGTATCGGCCACCTCGCTCATGCTCACCAGGCCGATGTCGGGCCGGCCGAAGCGGGTGTAGGCGATGGAGGCGCCGGAAAGGTAAAGCGCCTGGAAGCCGGCCCGTTCGGCCAAGGCCGCCCCCAGGCCGTCGTAGATCCCCGGCACCACCAGGATGCCGCCGGTCAAGAGCTCACGCATTCTTGCCTCCTGCCAGGCTCCTGGCGAGATGGGGCACCAGGCCGCCATCCCGCACCATGGCCAGAAGATGGGGCGGAATCGGCTCGCAGTCCAGGACTTCGCCGCCCTTGAGCACGATGGCCGCGGCTTCGGCATCGAGATCCAGGCGCTGGCCGGGCCGGATGCTTGGCGCCGCCGCCGAGATCAGGGCCAGGAGCCCGAGGTTGAGGGCGTTGCGGTAGAAGATGCCGGCGAAGGACTGGGCCACCACGGCAGCCAGGCCGAGATGACAGAGCACCTCGGCGGCCTGCTCGCGCGACGAGCCGCAGCCGAAGTTGCGCCCCGCCACCACCACGTCGCCCGGCCGTACCTCGGCGGCAAAGGCGGGATCGAGCGCTTCCAGGCAATGCGCCGCCATCACCTCGATGGGACCTTTCATGTAAAGGCCGGGTGCCAGACGGTCGGTATCGACGTCGTCGCCAAAGACCCAGGCTCGGCCTGCGGCTCGGTTCATCCCCCCGCCTCCAGAAACTCCCGTGGATCGACGATGCGGTCGGCCACGGCAGCTGCGGCGACCGAGTAAGGCGATGCGAGATAGACTTGAGAGTCCGGCGCTCCCATGCGGCCCTTGAAGTTGCGCGCCGTGGCAGCGATGCAGACCTCGCCGGCCGCCAGCACGCCGGCGCCATAGCCGGCGCAGGCGCCGCAACCGGACGGCATCAGGATGGCGCCGGCCGCGGTCAGCGTGGCCAAGGTGCCGTCGGCCGCCGCCGCCGCCGTGGTCGCGGTGCTGGCCGGGGCGACCAAAAGGCGCACGCCCGGGGCCACTTGCCGCCCCTTGAGCAACGCCGCGGCGCGCTGCAGGTCGAGAAGCTTGGCCCCCGTGCAGGCGCCGATATAAGCCTGATCGATGGCCACGTTCCCGGCCGCCGCCACCGCCACGGCGTTGGCCGGGCTGTCAGGGAGCGCGATTTGCGGCTCGAGTGCGGTGGCATCGAATTCGTGGTCGGCGGTAAAGGCCGCATCCGGGTCCGAGCGCCAATCATCGAACGCCGCCACTTCGACGCCGGTGGCCCGCAAGAAATCCACCGTCGTCTGGTCGGGCGCCACCAGGCCGGTCTGGGCACCAAGCTCGGCCGCCATGTTGCAAAGCGTCATGCGCTCAGCCATATCCAGGGCCGCCACGGCCGGGCCGGCGAACTCCAACGCCCCGTAGGCGGCGCCGTCGAGGCCCAGGTGGGCGCACTGGGCGAGCGCCATGTCCTTGGCCGTGAGGCCCGGGCCGAGCGCGCCCCGCCACTCGATGCGCCGGCTCTCGGGCACCCGGATCCAGGTCTCGCCGGTGGCCAGCACGCCGGCCATGTCGGTGGCGCCGACGCCGAACATGAAGGCGCCGAAGGCGCCGCCGGTGGGCGAGTGGCTGTCGCCGCCGACCACGAAGAGGCCCGGGCGCAAATGCCCGTGCTCGGGCAGCACGACGTGGCAGATGCCGCGCATGTCATGGAAATCCCTGATGCCGTTGGCCGCCACCCAGCGCCGCGTGAGATCGAGGATGGCGGCGCTTTCGGCATCCACCGCCGGCACGTAATGATCGCTGACGACGACCACGCGGTCGGCGTCCCAAAGGCCGACGCCAAGGCGTTCGAGCAGCGGTGCCACCCGCCGCGGGCCGCCGGAATCGTGGATCATGGCCAGGTCGACACGGCAAGTGACGATCTCGCCGGGCGCCACGCGCTCGAGCCCGGCGGCCCGGGCGATTATTTTTTCGGCCAGCGTCGCAGCCACGGAAATCTCCCTCCCCTCGGCCAGTCGAGATTCACTCGGTATTTGCCTATCATGTCAAATCTGTCATCTTATTCAGTAATTCGAACGGCAAAAATAGCGCCCGGTCCCACGCTTTGGGGATCCGGGCCCATCAAGGGAGGTTGACTTGTCCACAAAACGATCACTGATTACGGCTGCCGCGCTGGCCGCCGCCGTATTGGCCGGCTGGCAGACCGCGGCCCGGGCCGAGGCCAAGCTCACGCTGGTCTACCCGTTCCCCGATTTCCTGGTCTACACCAAAAGCTGCAAGGCCCTGGTGGCCAACATCAACAAGGCTGGCGCCGGTCAGGTCAAGATCGACATCAAGCCCTTCAACTCGATCAAGATGTTCCAGCAGCCCGGGGCCGTGAGCAAGGGCTCGGTCGACATGGTCTGCACCCCGGCCGCCTTCTACGCAGGGAAAATCCCGGAGAACGAGGCCATCTCGACCTCCAACTCCTCGCCCGCCATCGTGCGCAAGAACGGCGGCATGGGCGTCATCGACAGCCTGCACCAGAAGCACTTCAACACCACCTATCTGGGCTGGATCGATTCAGGCCTGGGCTTCTACATCTTCACCCAGGACCCGCCCAAGTTCAAAAGCGACGGCCTGCCCGACTTCGCCGGCGTCAAGATGCGCGACAACCCGATCTACGGCGCCTTCTTCCGGGCCTTGGGCGCCACCACCCACAACATGTCCTCGAACCAGGTCTATTCGGCACTCGAGAAGGGTGTGGTCAACGCCAGCGCCTGGGCCTCGCTGGGCATCACCCAGCTCAAGTGGGACAAATTCCTGCGCCATCGCGTCGATCCTATGTTTTACCATACCGACATCGGCTTGATGATGAACCTGGACGCTTGGAAGAGCTTGAACGCCGCCGCCCAGCAGACCATTACGGCAGAGGTCATCAAGCACGAGAACTCGAGCCGAACCGCGCGGATCGCTGAATCCAAGGCCGAGGAAAAGAAACTCCTGGCCGAGGGCATGAAGTTCCACGCCACCCCGGCCGGCGATAAGTACCTGCAGATCGCCATCGATTCGGCTTACGACCGCATGACCGGACGGCTCAAGAAGATGGGTCGCTCGCTGGATGCGGCCGGCAAGCTGCGCAAGCTTTACCAGGAAAAGGCGTCCGACAGATAGTCCGGCGCTGCCTGGGATAAAACGGCGGCCGGCCCCTCGTGCTCAGCGGCATCGACAGGACCTATACCTGGGTGCTGCGCCTGATGATGGGCTTGGCCGCCGTCTATCTCGGCCTGATGATGGTGTCGATCGTCTACGCCACCACCTTCCGCACCCTGGGGCTTTCCTATACGCCCTACTCTTTCGTCTTCATCGAATACGGCTTCATCTATTGCCTGATGTTCGGCTCGCCCTGGATCGTGCGCCAGCGCGGGCACGTTTTCATTGAGATCCTGACCGCCGCCGTGTCAGCTGAGGTGCGTAACTGGCTGTCGCGCCTGGTGGCCTTGATCTGCGTTCTGATCTGCGCCGTGTTTGCTTTCTATTCGGGACTTCTGGCGCTCGAGGACATCCGGGTCGATGAGATCGACGTGCGCGGCTCGATGGACATCCCACGCTGGATCGTCACCGTCACCATGCCCTTGGGTTTCGGCCTGATGGCGGTCGAGTTCCTGCGCTTCGTCGTGGGCCGTGAAATCATTCACTCGGGCCAGGCCGGGGTGCACGAATAATGCGCGCCTGAGGCGCCATGGAGTGGTACTGGACCCTGGCCGTCCTGCTCGGCTCGATCCTGGCGCTGATGGCCATCGGCATGCCGGTGGGGCTGGCCTTCCTCGGCGTCAACGTGGTGGCGGCGGCCTATTACATGGGCGGGCGCGGCGACTTGCTGACGGTGATCGAGCGCGGCGTCGGCGTGCTGGCCGGCAACGCCTTCGAATCCATGACCACCTTCGCCCTGGTGCCCATCCCCATGTTCCTGCTGATGGGCGAGTTCTTCTTCCACACCGGCCTCGCCAACCGCATGTTCAATGCCGTCGAAAAACTGATGGGCCGGGTGCCGGCGCGCTTGTCCTACGTCACCGTGGCCGGCGGCACGGCCTTTGCCACGCTGAGTGGCTCGTCGATGGGCTCGACGGCGCTGCTGGGCACGCTGATGGTGCCGGAGATGACCAAGCGGGGTTACAAGAAGTCGATGTCGATCGGCCCCATCCTGGGCACCGGCGGCCTGGCCATGCTGATCCCACCCTCGGCGCTGGCGGTGCTGCTGGGCACCCTGGCCGAGCTCGACATCGGCAAGCTACTGGTGGCCGGCATCATGCCCGGCCTGATCTTGGCGGTGATGTACGCCGTGCTGATCTACGTCCGCGTCAAGATCGACCCGGAAGCCGCACCCAACTACGAGATCGAGTTCGTGCCCTGGGCCCGCCGCGCCCGGCTTTTGCTGCTCGACGTGCTGCCCATGGTGTCGATCGTCATCGGCGTCATCATCCTGATCATGCTCGGCGTTGCCACGCCCTCGGAAGCCGCGGCCTTCGGCTGCCTGGGCGTGGTGCTGTTGGCACTGGCCTACCGTTGCCTCACCATCGATGCCACCTGGAAGTCGCTGGAAGGGGCCGGCCGGGTGACCATCATGGCGCTGCTGATCATCTTCGGCTCGTCCACCTTCAGCCAGATCCTCTCGTTCTCCGGCGGCTCCAACGGCCTCATCAACTGGGTTACCGGCTTCGATGTCTCGCCGCTCTATATGCTGCTGGTGATGTTCGGCATCCTGCTGATTCTGGGTATGTTCATGGACCAGCTTTCGATGATGCTGCTGACGGTGCCGATCTTCTTCCCGCTGGCCCAGAACTTCGGCTTCGATTTGATCTGGTTCGGCGTCATCATTCTGCTGGCCCTGGAGATCAGCTTCACCACGCCGCCCTTCGGCCTTTTACTTTTCGTCATGCAAGGGGTGGCACCACCGGGCACGCGGTTCAGCGAGATCTGCCTGGCCGCCATCCCCTTCATGCTCTGCGCCATGGTCCTGGTGGCGCTGATCGTCGTTTTTCCGGAAATCGCCACCTGGCTACCGTCACTTTCGAAGTGAGGAATCATGCCCGTCGTCACCATCACCCTCATGAAGGGCTACGATGTCGAGACCCGCGAACGTCTGGCGCAGCGCCTGACCAACGCCGTCTTGTCGACCATCGCGGCGCCGTGCGAAGGCACCACGGTGATGATCTACGAGGTCGACGAGGAAGTGGGCTACCGCCGCGGCGGCATCCCGCGGACGCCCGGCGCCCCTCTCCCCTCCCCGGCCGAGCTGGCCCAGGATTTCCTGGCCGCCATGGAAGCACGGGATCTCGAGCGCGCGAGATCGTTCTTGGACAAGAATTTCGAAATGACCTTCCCCGGCGGCGCCACGTTTGGCGAACTGGAGGAACTGGTCGAGTGGGCCAAGCCGCGCTACAAATCCGTGCGCAAAGTCTACGACCGCTTCGACGAGGCCATCACCGAACAGGGCGCCGTGGTCTATTGCTTCGGCACCCTCGAAGGCGAATGGCCGGACGGCTCGGCCTTCGCCGGCATCCGCTTCATTGACCGATTCTCGGTGGCCGAGGGCAAACTCCAGGACCAGCGGGTGTGGAACGACATGGGCGAAGCACGGGCCTAAAGGTCCGCGGTATCGCCAAATTCCACGGCGGCCCGGGCTTGTGCCTTGGCCTTGGTGCGTAGCGTCACCCAGCGCGGCGCGGCGGCGATCATCTCGGCCGTGAGTCTGGCCTCGGCCATCAGTTCACCGGGCTCGACGATGCGCGACACCAGGTGCATCTCCAGCGCTTCCTCGGCATCGACGCGGCGGCCGGTGAGGCAAAGCTCGCGGGCGATGGCGCCGCCGACGATGTCATGCAGCGGCCCGTAGGTGACGTCTCCGAAGGCGATCTCGGGGTGGGCGAAAAAAACACTGGGCGTGGCGATGCGGATGTCGCACATGACGGCCAGGTCGAACCCACCGGCGATGGCCGGGCCGTTGAGCGCGGCGATCAGCGGCAGGGGAAATTCCAGGTGCGCCTTGAGGAAGCGATCGCCCGATTGCCAGAGGTGGTCGTGGAATTCCTCGTCCTGCCTGGCACGTTCGAATTCATCAAGATCGAAACCGGCGCAGAAGACATTGCCGTTGCCGGTCAGGATCACGGCTTTCAAATCCTCGTCGGCGCCGAGCTCGGCGAAGGCCTCGCTGAGCTCGTCACGCAGCGCGATCGACTGGGCGTTCTTCTTGTCGGCGCGGTCCAGCGTGATGGTGGCGATGGCGCCGTCGCGCGCCAGGTCGATGTAATTGGGCATGGCGTCCTCCGCTAATCTGGCAACCAGTCTACTCCAGACTTGCCGGCGCGTGCGATTCGGGCGAGGCTCGGGTCGGGAGGCAAGCATGCTCGAGACGGTCGAATTGAAGCCCGAGGAGATCTACGTGCCGGTCAAGCTGCGCAAGGCGCTGGACGCCGACGCCGTGGAGGCCCGGGCCGAGAGCTACATGGAAGAAGGCAGCCAACGCCCCATTCAGGTGCGCCACGACCGTGAGCGCAAGCGCTGGGTCCTGGTGGCCGGCATCAACCGCCTCGAGGCCCTCAAGGCGCTGGGCGAGGAAACCATCGAGGCCATGGTCGTCGACGCCCGGCAACACTAGATCGAACGGCCGGCCTCGGCCCAATAGGGATCACGCAGGCGGCGTTTGAAGATTTTTCCCGAGTCCTCGCGCGGAAGCTCACTGGCGAATTCAATGGTGCGGGGCAGCTTGTAGTCGGCCAGTTTGGGCTGCAGCCAGCCGCGCACCTGATCGGCCGTCAGCTCCCGGCCGGCCTCGGGCTGCACGTAGGCGCAGAGGGATTCCCCGAATTCCTCGTTGGGGATGCCGAAGACGGCGCAGTCGTGCACGCCGGGCATGTCGATCAGCACCGCCTCGATCTCGGCCGGGTAGATGTTGACGCCGCCCGAAATCACCATGTCGCGGCTGCGGTCGCAAAGGAAAAGGTATCCGTCCTCGTCGAGGTAGCCGATGTCGCCACAGCTCACCAGGCCGTCGCGCCCGACCTCTTGGCGCTTTTCATCGAGACCGCGGTAGGTGAAGTCGGGCCAGCCGTCGATCCAGACGAAGACCTCGCCGATCTCGCCGGTCGGCAGCACACCACCGGCTTCGTCGTAGATGCGCACCGTCGAGAAATCCAGCGGCCGGCCCACGGTGCCGGGCTTTTTCAGCGCCTCCTGGCTGGTCACGAAAACCACGGCGCCGGTCTCGGTGCCGCCGTAGTATTCATTGATCACCGGGCCCCACCATTCGATCATGCGGCGCTTGACCTCGGGCGGACAGGGCGCCGCGGCGTGGACCGCGAACTTCAGCGACGAGAGGTCATAGCGCGCCTTGACCGTTTCGGGCAGCTTCAAGAGGCGCACGAACATGGTCGGCACCATGTGCAGGTGCGTGATGCGGTGTTCCGCCACCAGAGCCAGCAGCTCCTCCGGATCGAAGCGCGGCTGCAGGATCACCAGCCCGCCCGACTGGGCGGCATAGAGGGCATAGAAATTGGGCGCCGAATGATAGACCGGGCCGGTGATGACGGTGCGCATGTCGGCGTTGCTGCCGATGTCGAAAACCTGGCTCACCATCTCGCCCATGCGCGCCGCCATGGCCTCATTGGCCGGCTCGCGCTGCACGCCCTTGGGCAGCCCGGTGGTGCCGGAGGTATAGATCATGTTGGTGCGGGCGGGCTGCGGCGGCTGGTCCCAGGGCTCTTGCTCGGCCAGCCAAGCGTCCCAGTCGGTGGCGCCCTCGGGGACTCGGCAGACGGCCGGTTCGAGGCCGTAGGCGTCGCGGATCTCGGGTGGCGTGGCAACCACGAAAAGAGCCACCTCGGTGGGAATGGCGTCACGGATGGCGGGCCAGAGATCGGCGTGGATGACCACCGCCCGGGCGCCGCAATCGCGGATGACGTGGCCCGCCTCGTCCGACTTGAAGTGCCAGTTGACGGGCACCGCGTAGGCGCCCACCAAGGTGGCGGCCATGGCCGCCTCGAAGAAGGCAAAATCGTTGCGCAAGACGATGGCCACGGCGCCATCGGCACCGATGCCGAGCGCCGCCAAACCACCGGCCGCCCGGGCCACCCGGGCCATTAATTCGGACTGGGCCAGCTCCCTCTCGCCGCTGATGATCCTGCCGCTCATGCCTGTCCCTCCCGCTTTCGCTTTTCGCCATCGTGGCCCAGCCGCCGGCGGCGTCCTGATCGAATTCGTCAGGGGCTAGCCTGCCCTCGGGGCTGCACCAGGGCAACACCGGCGATGATGACGGCCAGCGCCAGCCAGACCACCAACCCGTGGCGTTCGCCGAACAGCACCATGCCCCAAACCACGCCTGTGCCGGTGACGATGTAGCCGACCTGGCTGAAGAACACCGGTCCGGCCCGGGTCAGGATGTAGAAGAAAAGGATGAAGGCACCGCCGGAGATGCTGCCCAGGATGAGGATCGCCAGGTGCGAGATGTTCCAAGGCGGCAGCATGGACACCGTCAAGCCGCCGGGCACCGCGATCAGGGCCAGGATCAGGGCGGCGGCCATCAGCATGCCGCAAGCCAGGCCGATATTGACGCCGTCTGGCGGGCGAAAGCGGGCCCCCAGGATACCGTTGACGGCGTAGCAGGCCGGCGCCACCAGGGCGACGCCGAGCCACAGGGGATCGACACCGCCGGCCAGCGCCCGGCCCGGCAGCACCAGCAGCGCCACGCCCGCCAAACCGAGAGCCAAACCGATCAGCCGCCGGCCCTCGGGCCGCTCCATGCCCAACATCATTGCCAGGGCATAGGTCAGCATCGGCGACGTCGCCACCGCCATCGAGAGCACACCCGCCGGCAAATGGAAGGCGGCCGAATAAAACGCCGTCGAGGGCAGCGCGATGCCGCAGGTCCCGGTCGCCAGGTAGTAGGCCAGATAGTTGCGCCGAAGGGGCAGGCGGATGCCCTTGAGGCGGCTGACAGCCAACAGAATCAGGGCGCCGATACAGGTCGCCGAAAGAGCGATGCCGATGGGCGCACCGCCACCGCCGGCCGCCACCTTGGCCATGGAAAAGCTGAACCCCCAGAAGGTGCCCAGGAGCGCCAAGGGCCCGTACATGCCGAAGCGGGTCACGATGTGACCCGCTTCTTTTTCTCGCTCACGGCAGCGGACCTGAAGGTCCGCGCCTGCGCGGGCGCGCCGGACGACCGGTGGGCTGCGGTCGCAGCCTTGAGCGATTCCCAGCAAGCGTGAATCGCTCTGTTTCTATTTGTCATCAAGCCTCGAGGGCGCGCAGGAAGGCCAGCAGCAAGGCGCTCATGTCGCGGGCCGCCTCGGCGGCGTACTTCAGCGTTTGTTCGTGGCTTAGCGCCTCGTCGCCCAGGCCGGCGGCCAGGTTGGTCAGCACCGAGACGGCGGCGACGCGCAGGCCGCAATGCCGGGCCACCAGCACTTCCGGCACCGTCGACATGCCGACGGCATCGGCACCGAGTGCCGCGAAGGCGCGGATCTCGGCCGGGGTCTCGAAGTTGGGCCCCTGGCAGGCGATGTAGACGCCTTCGTGCAGCGTGACGGCGGCCTCAGCGGCGGCTTGGCGCAAGAAATCCCTGAGCCCCGGATCGTAAGCCTCGTCCATGGCGAAGAAGCGCGGCCCGAAATCGCCGTCGTTCTCGCCCACCAGGGGGTTGCCGGGCAGCATGTTGATGTGGTCGGTGATCATCATCAAGCTGCCCGGGCCGGCCGCCGCGTTCAAACTGCCGGCGGCGTTGGTGGCAAAGAGGGTGTCGCAGCCCAGCAGCTTGAGCGTGCGCACCGGCACGCGCACGGCGCCCAGCGGCCCGCCTTCGTAATAGTGCACCCGGCCTTGCAGGCAAGCCACCGGCACGCCGGCCAGGCGGCCGAGGATCAATTGCCCGGCGTGGCCCTCGACGCCCGGCGTGGGAAAGCCCGGCAGGTCGGCATAGGAAACCGTGGTGGCCTCGGCGATGTCGGCCGCCAGGCCGCCCAGACCCGAGCCCAATATGATGCCGACGCGCGGTGCGGCATCGCCAGCCCGGCCGCGGACGATGGCCGCCGCCGCCTGGGCCTGGCCGCTCATGCCCCCTCCAGGGTTTCGGGACCGAAGGCATAGGGCATCAGCTCGCCCAACGTCATGGTCTGGCGCAGGCTCACGGAGCCAGGGCCCTCGGGGCCGCAGACGTGAACCGGCGTCTCCGGCCCGGCGAATTCCGAAAGCGCCTGGCGGCAGCCGCCGCAAGGCGTGCAAAGCTCGTCGCCGCCGGCCACCACCAGCACCTCGACGATGCGGCTTTCGCCGGCCGCCACCATAGCGCCGATAGCACTGACTTCGGCGCACCAGCCCTGCGGATAGGCCGAATTTTCCACATTGCAGCCGGCAAAAAGCCGGCCCTCGGCCGTGCGCAGGCAGGCCCCCACGGAGAAATTCGAGTAGGGCGCATGGGCGTTGTCGCGGGCGGCTTGGGCCGCGGCCAGCATGTCTTTCGGTACCATCACCTCAACGCTCCTTTACGTAAGGGGTGCCGATGGCCTTGGGCGGTATGGCGCGACCCACGAAGCCGGCCAGCAGCAACACCGTCAGCACGTATGGCAGGGCCTGGATGAACTGTACCGGAATGACGCCGACGATGGGCAGCTCGACGCCCTGCAGGCGGATCTGCACGGCGTCGGTGAAGGCGAACAGGAAACAGGCCCCCATGGCCGGCAGCGGCCGCCATTTGCCGAATATCAGTGCCGCCAGCGCCAGATAGCCGCGCCCCGCCGTCATGTCGCGCAGGAAAGAGGCGTTCTGGGCGATGGAGAGATAGGTGCCGGCGATGCCGCAGAGGAATCCGGTCACCATCAGCGCCCGGTAGCGCATGAAGGCAACTGAAATGCCGGCCGTGTCGACGGCTTCGGGACTCTCGCCGACGGCCCGCAGCCGGAGCCCGAAGCGGGTACGGTAGAGCACCCAGGCCACCAGCGGCACGACGGCGGCGGTGATGTAGACGAGAATGTTGTGGCCGCTGATGATCTCGGAATAGAGCGCGCCGACGATGGGTACCTCGGCCAGCTCGGCGGCAAAGGGCAGCTCGATGGGAGTGAAGCGGGCCTCGCGGCCCAACAGCGGCGTCTGGCCGCCGAGCCCGAACCAGGCCGTGGCCAGCGTCGGGCCCAGACCGGCGGCAATGATGTTGAGCGCCATGCCCGAGACCACCTGATCGCCATTGTGGGTGACGCAGGCATAGGCGTGGATCATGGCCAGGCCCATGGAAAAAAGAATCCCCACCATCAGTCCCAGCCAGGCCGAGCCGGTGATGGCGGCGGCCGAGGCGGCGGCAAAGGCGGCGCCCAGCATCTTACCCTCGAGGCCGATGTCGACGACGCCGGAGCGTTCGGAAAAAAGGCCGGCCAGCGAGGCCAGCACCAAGGGCGTGGCCATGCGCAGCGTGGCATCGAAAATCAGCACCAGCATGGTCAGGAATTCGCCCACGGCTTCCATGATGCCGCCCTACTCCACCGCCACGGTGCGGCGCACGAAAAAGGATTCGATGCGCGGCCTCAACATGTGCTCGAGCGCCCCGGAAAACAGGATCACCAGGCCCTGGATGACCACCACCATGTGGCGCGTGATGTTGGGCATCTCGAAGCTGAGTTCCGTGCCGCCTTGGTAAAGCGCGCCGAATAGCAGCGCCGCCAGGAAGACGCCGATGGGATGGTTGCGCCCCATCAGCGCCACGGCGATGCCGACGAAGCCGTAGCCGCCGGTGAAGTCGAGCATCAGCCGGTGCTGTACGCCCATGATCTCGTTGACGCCGACAAAGCCCGCCAGGGCGCCCGAGACGCACATGGTCAGCATGATGGTGCGGGCCGGCGAGATACCGGCATAGACCGCCGCCGTGGGGTTCTGGCCCACCGTGCGGATCTCGTAACCCCAGCGCGTCTGCCAGATGAAGACCCAAACACAGAGCGAACAAATCAGGGCCAGGAAGAAGGAAAAATTGAGCGGTGAGCGGCTGACCTCGATGCCGATCCATTGCAGCATCTCATGCATGAAAGGCAGCCAGGTGTTGGCCTCGAACTCGCGGCTCTCGGGCGATTGCTGGCCCGGCTTGATCAGCACCTCGACCATCAGATAGGTCATCAAGGCCGAGGCGATGAAGTTGAACATGATGGTGGTGATGACGATGTGGCTGCCGCGCTTGGCTTGCAGATAGGCCGGGATCAGCGCCCAGCCGGCGCCGAAGGCCATGGCCGCGGCGATCGAGACCGGCAGCACCAGCAAAAAGGGCCAACCGCCCAGATTGAGGCAGATCAGGCCAACACCCAGACCGCCCAGATAGGCCTGGCCCTCGCCGCCGATGTTGAACAGCCCGCAATGGAAAGCCACGGCCACGGCCAGGCCGGTGAAGATGAAGTTGGTGGTGTAATAGAGCGTAAAGCCGGTGGCCTCGGGATAGCCGAAGGCGCCGATCAGCAGGAACTTGAGGGCCTTGAACGGGTCCTCGCCAATCAGCGCGATGATGAGGCCCGAGATGAGGAAGGCGATCAGCAGGTTGACCGCCGGCACCAGGGCCAGGTTGACCCAGCGTGGGGCCTGGCTGGGCGCGGTTTCCGTCATGGCGCGATCTCGGCAGCGCTTTCGCCGGCCATCATCAGGCCCAGCGCCTGCTCGCTGGCCGCGGCCTGGGTCACCTCGCCAACCACGGCACCGTTGAACATGACCAGAATGCGGTCGGCCAGCGACATGATCTCGTCGAGCTCCACCGAGACCAGCAAAATCGCCTTGCCGGCGTCGCGCATGGCAATCAGGCGCTTGTGGATGAACTCGATGGCACCGATGTCGACGCCGCGCGTGGGCTGGCCCACCAGCAGCACGTCCGGGCTGCGGTCCATCTCGCGGGCCAGCACGATCTTCTGCTGGTTGCCGCCGGAGAAGTTGGCGGTGGCCAGGTGGGCATCGGCCGGACGCACGTCGAAGTCCTGCATCTGGCGCTCTACGTCGCTGACGATCTCGGATCGCTTGAGAAGCACGGCGCCGTTGTAGCGGCCGGCATCGTGATAGCCCAGGATGCCGCTCTCGCTGGCCTCGAAGGCCACCACCAGGCCCATGCGGTGGCGATCCTCGGGCACGTGGCCAAGACCCAGCCGGCGCATGCGGCGGGCATCGAAGCCGGCCGAGGCCACCACCTCGCCCTTGATGCGCACATGACCGGCCCGGGCCGGGCGGATGCCGGCCAGCGCCTCCAGGAGTTCCGATTGGCCATTGCCGGCGACGCCGGCGATGCCGACGATCTCACCGGCGCGCACGTTGAAGCTTACGTCGCGCACGCGCTCGATGCCCAGGCCGTCGACAACGCGAAGCCCGTCGACCTCGAGGAAAATTTCGCCCGGCCAGGCCGGTTGCTTGTCGACGCGCAGCAGCACCGAGCGCCCCACCATCAACTCGGCCAGTTGCTCGCGGCTGGTCTCGGGCGTCCGCACATCGGCCACCAGACCGCCATCACGCATCACCGAGACATTGTCGGTCAGCGCCATGATCTCGCGCAGCTTGTGGGTAATCAGGATCACCGTCTTGCCCTGGTCGCGCAGCGACCTGAGGATGCGGAAGAGGTGTTCGACCTCCTGCGGCGTCAGCACCCCGGTGGGCTCGTCGAGAATGAGGATATCGGCGCCGCGGTAGAGCGCCTTGAGGATCTCGACGCGCTGCTGCAGGCCCACCGGCAGGTCGCCGACGATGGCGTCGACGTCGACCTTGAGGCTGTAGTCCTGTTCCAGCCGGCCGAGCTCGCTCTGCGCCCGGGCCAGGCAGGGTCCCAGCAGCGGCCCGCCTTCCACACCCAACACGACGTTTTCAAGAACACTGAACGTGTCGACCAGCTTGAAATGCTGATGCACCATGCCGATGCCGCGGCGGATGGCGTCCTGGGGGCTTTTGATGGTGGCCGCCCGGCCGTCGACCTCGATCAACCCGCCGTCGGCCTGATAGTAGCCGTAGACGATGCTCATCAGCGTCGACTTGCCGGCGCCGTTCTCGCCCATGATGCCATGAATGGTGCCGCGCGGGATGGACAGCGAAACGGCCCGGTTGGCATGCACCGAGCCAAACCACTTGTCGATGCCCGTGAGCGCCAGGGCGGGTGCCTCGGCTGCCTCCCCCCCGGCGATCACGACGCTTACTGCCTCGTGGTGCCGGCTATTTGGACATGTAGTCGGTGACCTTTATCTTGGCGGAGATGATGTCCTTGCGGGCCTGTTCGAGCTTGGCTTCCATGGCGGCCGAAACCAGGCCGCGGTTGTGCTTGTCGAGCGCCCAGCCGACGCCTTCCTCGGCCAGCCCGAGGACCTTGATGCCGCCCTTCCAGGTGCCCTTCTTGGCGGTCATGAAGGCGTCGTAGACAGCCACGTCGACGCGCTTGATCATCGACGTCAGCATGGTGCCGGGATGCATGTAGTTCTGGTTGGAATCGACGCCGATGGCCAGCTTGCCGGAATCCTTGGCCGCCTGGTAGACGCCAACGCCGGTACCGCCGGCGGCGGCATAGACCACGTCGGCGCCGCGATCGAACTGGCTGCGCGCCAGTTCGCCGCCCTTGGTCGGATCGTTCCAGGCCGCCGGCGTGGTGCCGGTCATGTTCTGGAAGATCTCGATGTTCGGGTTGACGTGCTTGGCACCCTCGACATAGCCCAGCGCGAACTTGCGGATCAGCGGGATGTCCATGCCGCCGACGAAGCCCACCTTGCCGGTCTTCGAGGCCAGGGCCGCGGCCATGCCGACCAGGAACGAACCCTCGTGCTCCTTGAACACCACCGACTGCACGTTGGGCAGGTCGACCACCATGTCGATCAGGGTAAATTTGGTCTTGGTAAACTCGCGCGCCACCTTGTCGACGGCGGAAGCCTGGGCAAAGCCCATGGCGACGACGATGGCGGCACCGCGCCTGGCCATGTTGCGCAGCGCCTGTTCGCGCTGGGCCACGTTGGTGACCTCGAACTCGCGGTACTTGATGCCGGTTTCCTTGGCAAAGCGCTGGGCGCCGTTGTAGGCGGCCTCGTTGAAGGACTTGTCGAACTTGCCGCCCATGTCGAAGACGACGGCGGGCTGGAATTCGGCGGCTTGGGCGGAGGCCACGAGGCCAAAGGCAGCCACGGCCAGCGCGGCGATGATCGTGCGCAGCATGATGGTAACTCCCTAAATGTTTTGTTTCGGGGGCTGAAGAGGCCTACGCTTAGGCCCGATTATGGCGCAGCGCCGGGACGCCAGCAACTAGCCCGTATTTCATTAGCCCTTGCACCCGTCGCCCGGAACAATCATCTCCACTATGCTGAGTTTTTTCACACGGGAGTGTTGGCATGAGTGACGGCGACGTTACTCGGAGGCTGGCGGCCATCCTGGCCGCCGACGTCGCCGGCTACACCCGTATGATGGAGAGCGACGAGGCCGCCACCCTGGAAGCCTGGTGGTCGGCGCGGCGCGAGTGTCCGTCATCAAAACATTCGGGACTGTTGAGCCTATTTTTTACCGGAGGATCTGGCTCATCTTGGTTTGATGTTAACCGATATTTCCCAGATAGCATTCGTATCGTAGCAAATCGTAGGCGAACCCGACCACCGATG
The DNA here is from genome assembly GCA_030740435.1 of Alphaproteobacteria bacterium. Taxonomy (NCBI): domain Bacteria; kingdom Pseudomonadati; phylum Pseudomonadota; class Alphaproteobacteria; species Alphaproteobacteria bacterium. The sequence goes on from JASLXG010000053.1 coordinate 25,285, forward strand.
GAAGGAATTTTGCTCTGCGGTCATTCGGCAGCCCCGATTTGATGATTTGGCCGTTGTTGGAAGCCCATTTGGCCAAAT
>JASLXG010000054.1 GCA_030740435.1 Alphaproteobacteria bacterium
AGGGCTTCCGGCAGGAAGCCTGGGCGCCGACTGCGGACAGAAGAACGGAGCCCCTGCAGGCATCACCGCGGAGACGGAAACAAAGGGCGTTCGGAGCTTGACATCAACCAACCGATTACAGAAGGCACAGAGACACAGAGAAGATTCCTCTTCTGAACCTCTGTGTCTCTGTGCCTCTGTGGTTGAACGGATAATCCGCCAATTTGGCGTTAGGTCCTCAAGTAGCCGCGCTGGGCTTCCTTTCGGGATAACTGACGCCGAGGCCCTGGGCCGGGTCCATCTGGGCGCCGTAGGGCGGAATGGGGAAGCGCAGCCCCGACTTGGCCAGGCCTTCGAGGCCCTCGATGCCGCGGGCGAACTCGTCGGGCGGCATGGCCAGCAGCATTTCGTCATCAGCCACGCCGCCATAGCGCCGTTCGGCATAGCAGGGGATCGAGATCGAGGTCTCGCCCGTGGCCAGCGCCCGGCCCCAGCTGTCGGAACAGGCGCTTTCGCCGCAGATCGACATGTCGTAGCGCTTGTAGCGCTTCCACTGCAGGCCGTTGACAAAGAGGATGGTCTGGGCCGGCGTGCCGTAGAACATCACCACGTCGGGCGGATCGAGCCGGCCTGTGCGCAAGGGTGCTGCCGCCAGGCCGTTGAAGCGCCCGGCCGGCACCCGCGTCATCTGGGCCTGGTGCTCCCGCGCCGCCTCGCGGTTTTCGAACCAGACGCCGTCCATCTGTTCGCCCGAGAGGTAACGCTCGGCCGGCACGTTGAGGCCCATGACGCCGCCGCAGTTGCCGCCCGGCATGACGTTGTCGACGGCGATGCCGAGTGTAAATCCGGCCAGGCGACTTTGCGTCACCAACTGGCAGGCGGTGAAGTGAACCCCCTCGGTGGGGCGCCTGAGCCCTGGGATCTGCTCCATCTCGACCACTTCCTCGAAGTGCTTGAGGCCGATCGGCAGGGTCTTGATTTTCAAAAGCTCGACCAGCTTCAGCGCCAGGGCTTTGAGGTTTTCCGCGCTGGTATCGTAATCGCTCATGTTCTTGTTCCTATGCTAAAGCAGCGCCAGGCTGAGTTCGGGCAGCAATACCACGGCGATCAGCACCAGCACCATGATGGCGGCAAACGGCGCCGCGCCGGCGAATATGTCGCCCAGCGATATGCGATCGTCATCCAGCGTCGACTTGATGACGTAGACGGCAATGCCCAAGGGCGGCGTCAGCAGGCCGATCTCGACGGCGATGATGGTGACGATGCCGAACCACACCAGGTCGGCGCCAAAGCCGGTGACGATGGGCAGCACCAGCGGCAGCACGATGAGCATGATCGAGGTCGAATCGAGCACCGTGCCCATGACCAGCACGATGATGATGTAGATGACGAGAAAGCCCGTGAAACCCAGCCCGGCGCTCTCGATGCTGCCGATCAGCCATTGCGGCACTCCCGAGAGCGCCAGCATGCGGGTGTAGATCGAGGCCGAGATGATGAGGAACGAGATCGAAACGGTGACGTGGCCGGTCTCGACCAGCACCTTCCAGAAGCCGGCCAGCGTCAGTTTCCTTTTCGCCAGCGCCAGCAGCAACGCTCCCAACGCCCCCACCGCGCCGGCGTCGGTGGGCGTGAAAAACCCGCCGTAGATGCCGCCCAGCACGATGACGATGAGGCAGACGATGGGCGCCATCTTGGCCAGCATCTCGCCCCAGCCCATTTCCGCGCCCGCGATTGTGCCGCCGCTATCGCCACCGCCCACGAAGGCCGGGAAGCGATGCGCCATGACGACGATCGCCAGGCCATAGGCGATGGAAAGCAGGATTCCCGGGATGACGCCTGCGATAAACAGCGCCCCCACCGATTCCTCGGCCAGGAAACCATAGAGGATGAGCAAAAGACTCGGTGGGATCAGCATGCCCAGCACCGACGATCCCGCCACCACGCCCACGGAAAAGCGCGGCGTGTAGCCCAGCCGCAGCATCTCCGGCACCGCCACCTTGGTGAACACCGCGGCCGAGGCGATGGAGATGCCGGTGATGGCGGCGAAGACGGCGTTGGCTGCCACCGTGGCGATGCCCAGGCCGCCCTTGATGCGATGGAACATGCGGTTGGCCACGTCGAAGGTGTCCTTGCCGATGTCGGAATAGCTGACCAGCAGCCCCATCAGCACAAACAGCGGCACCACGCCGAAGATGTGGTTGGCGATGGAATCGGCAGCGGCCTGGGCCAACAGCTTGCTGGCCACCACGTAGCGGCCTTTGATGGCCAGGACACCGAGGAACGAAAGCAGCGTCAGCGCCACGCCCACATGCATGCCGGCATAGATCAGCACCACCATGCCCACCAGCGAGATGATACCGATTTCGAGGCCGGTCAAATCACGTCCCTGGGCGAACCGCCGCCGCCCCCCCACCCCAACCCTCCCCCGCAGGGGGGGAGGGGGCCGAAATTGGCTGTGGTTCTTAAGTTCTTTCCCTCCCCCTTGATGGGGGAGGGCAGGGAGGGTGTGTTTTCCTTTTTGTTGATCCTCCTCATAGCGGCCGCCACACCCGCCGGGCGTCGGCCCAGGCCAGCAGCAGGAACTGCACGGCCGTGGCGGCGCAGCCCACCAGAATGATCAGCTTGACCGGCCAGATGGGGGCCGTGAAGTCGCCGGCGGCGCCGACGTATTCGTCGATCTCCAGGGCCTTGGTGAAGTAGGGCAGGCTGGCCTGGAAGATGATGGCGAACAGCACCGCCCCGGTCAGGTGGTAGAGCGCCTGCAGCGCATACCCGAGCCGCGGCAGGCGCCGGGTCAGCCGCGTGATCAGGGCATCCGAACGCGTGATGCGCCCGGCCCACAGGGTATGGGCGAGCTGCAGGAAAACGATGGCCACGATCGACATGCTGACGATCTCGGTAACGCCGCGCACCGGCGCCCCGAAGGCCTCGCGGCCGAAGATGTCGGCGTTGATCAACACCATCAGCATGAAGATCCAGGCCGTGCCGATGGCGTTGAGAACGCCGGTCAGGCGGTCGAAGGCCAGCGGTTGCCGGCTCGCCGGGCCTTCGTCAGGCGATTCGGCGCTCAATCAGGCTATTCCGCCGACCAGTCGCGCGGCACCTGGACGCCGGCGTTGGCCAGTCCCTGCATGTAGCCCTTGAGCACGGCCTTGCCGGGCAGGCCCTTCTTCTCCAGGCCGGCGGCCCAGGCCTTGGCGATGTTGGGGATGGCCTGGGCCCAGCGCTTGCGCTCGGCCGCCGGCAGCTCGGCCACCTTGGCGCCCTTTTTGACCATGATGCCCAAGAGCTTGTCGGCCGCCGCCTGCTGGCCCTTGGCGAAGCGCACGTCGTATTCGGCCGAGACCGCCAGGAAGATCTTCTTCATGTCGGCCGGGAAGGAGGCCCAGACGTCCTTGTTGATCGACAGTCCACCGGCGAACTGCGAGCCGAAATTGACCTTGGTGATGTGGGGCGCCACCTCGAAGCATTTGCAGCCCCAGGCGCCGGTGGTGAAGGTCAGCGTGCCGTCGGCGACGCCGGTCTTGATGTCGTTGTAATAGGTCTTGAGATTGCCGGCCACTGCCACCGCACCGGTGCCCTTGATCCAGTTGGCCGAGGGACCCGGGGCCAGGATCTTGCGGCCCTTGAGGTCGTCGATCGAATTGATGGGGAAGGTGGTGAAGATGTGATAGGTGTCGAGTGCCGCGCCGGTCAGCATCATCTGGTTGTACTTGCCCCACGAGGCGCCCATGGCCGGGATGGAATCCTGCAAACCGGCGATGGTCCTGGTCACCAGGCCGATGTCGGAAGTGCCGAAGGGCGAGACGTAGGTGACGTTCTGCAGCGGCAGCTTCGGTGCTTCGAAGATCGAGCCCACGAAGCCGATGTCGACGATGCCCTCCTCGATGGCCTCAAGCACGCCGCCGATCTTGGCCACGGTGCCGCCGTAGGCCTCGGTCCAGGCGATCGAGTGCTTGCCGCCGGCCGCCGCCAGGCGCTTGTCGATCTCGGGGATGTAGAACTCGTGCAGCAGCTTGACCCAGAGGAACACCGGCGGATGCCCGGCCGCCGCGGTGAGCTTGAAGTTCTCGGCTCTTGCCGGTCCGGAAACGGTGATCGCAGCCAATGCCAGCAGCGCCACCGCGCCCTGCATCAGTTTCGTCCTGCCCATTTTTCTTCTCCCTGATTCGGATGCCTGATTGGTCTTCGTTTGAAGACCCGCCCTTCGGGTCATAGTACGTCGGGGCGGGGGACGGTACAATCGAGACCGCCGCCCCCTGGAGTCCGCCATGCCAAGACGCCTCATCGACATCTCCATGCCACTGGAAAACGACGTCAAAAGCGATCCCGAGCCCTTTGGGCCCGAGATCGAGTATCTCGACCACCAAGCCTCGGCCGAGCAGATGATTTCCTTCTTTCCCGGGCTGGCCAAGGACGATTTGCCGGACGGTGAAGGCTGGGCGGTGGAAAAGATCGCCTTGTCCACCCACAACGGCACCCACCTCGATGCGCCGTACCATTTTCATTCCACCATGAACCGGGGCGAGCGCGCCGCAACCATCGACGAGGTGCCGCTGGAGTGGTGCCTGGGCAATGGCGTCAAACTCGATTTCCGTCATCTCGATGATGGACACGTTGTGACGGCGGCCGAGGTCGAGGCCGAACTCGCGCGCATCGGCCACACGCTGGCACCCTTGGACATCGTCGTGGTCAACACCCGGGCCGGTTCGCGCTACGGCCAGGACGACTACGTCGCCACGGGCTGCGGCATGGGCTACGAGGCCACCATGTATCTGCTGGAGCGCGGCGTCCGCGTCACCGGCACCGATGCCTGGAGCTGGGATGCGCCTTTCGTGCACACGGCCGAGAAATACGCCGCCAGCGGCGATGCCGGGCTGATCTGGGAAGGCCACAAGGCCGGCCGCCACATCGGCTACTGTCACCTGGAGAAGCTGCATAACCTGGAAAGCCTGCCGGCCACGGGCTTTCAGATCTCTTGTTTCCCGGTCAAGATCCGCGCCGCCTCGGCCGGCTGGACCCGCGCCGTGGCGATTCTGGAGGACTGATCATGGCTAACCCCATCGACGGCTTTTCAGTCGATCCGGCCGAGCTCAATTACATCGGCCAGGACCTGCAGCGGCCCGAATGCATCCTGGCCGAACGCGACGGCTCGCTCTGGGTGGCCGATGCCCGCGGCGGCGTCGTCCACATCCAGCCCGATGGCAGCCAACGCATCATCACGCAATCGGTTGCGGGCGACTTCGCAGATGCCTCGGACGAGGCCAAGCGCTTCACTGAAGGCACGTTGCCCAATGGCCTGGCCTTTGCCGAAAACGGCGACATTCTGATTTCCAGCTTCGGCACCGACCTTTTGGAAGTCATGACCCGTGAGGGCGAGACCCGGACGCTCTACGACCGGATCGACGGCCAGCCCATCGGCAAGGTCAACTTCGTGTTGCGCGATTCCAAAAACCGCATCTGGATCACCGTTTCGACCCGGGTCAAGAACTGGATGGATGCCGCCATCAGCCGCATCAAGGACGGCTACGTGGCGCTGGTGGATGAGCGCGGTATTCGCATCGTCGCCGACGGCTTTGCCTTTACCAACGAGATCCGCCTCGATGCCGCCGAGGAATGGCTTTACGTGGTCGAGACCACCGGCCGCCGTGTGACGCGCCTTCGCGTGGCGCCCGACGGCGAGCTCAGCCAGCGCGAGACCTACGGGCCCGAGGACACCGGCGGGCTTCATCGACGGCATCGCCTTCGATGCCTACGGCAACCTCTGGGGCACCCACATCCTGCACGACCGGCTGTTCGCCATCACGCCCGAGGGCGATCTGCGGATTATTCTCGACGACACCAATCCGGGGCCTCTCGAGGCCTTTTTCGCGGCTTTCGAGGCCGACCAGGCGACGCCCGAGCACATGCTGGCCTGCGGCGGCAGCGTGGCCACCTGGATGGCCAGCATCACCTTCGGCGGCCCCGACCTCCGCACCGCCTACATCGGCAGCCTGCGGGGCACGCGGATTCCCTATTTTCGCTCGCCCGTGGGCGGCTTGCCGCCGGTTCACTGGTAGGTAGCCAACCAGGCCGCCAATTCGTCATGCAGCGCCGTGATGGCGCCCGGCCAGTCGTGCAGCGCCGGCTGACGGAAAAGCCGCATGGTGGGGTACCAGGGCGAGGTTTCGCGTTCCCTCAGCCAGCGCCAGTCGGCCACCATGGGCAGCAGCACCCAGACCGGCTGACCCAGCGCCCCGGCCAGGTGGGCGACGGCGGTATCGACGCTGACCACCAGGTCGAGCTGGCTGATGATGGCGGCGCTGTCGGCGAAGTCGCTGATCTCCGGCGTCGGGTCAAAAAGCCGATCGTCGACTTTGCTGGCGCCGAGCTGCAGCGAGACGAAGCTGGCGGGCAAATCCAGCAACGGCGCCAGCGCCCCCGGCGCCAGCGAGCGCAGGTGTTCGTCGGGGTGGCTCGGGCGGCCGGTCCAGACCAGGCCGATGCGGGGCCGGGAGAGCGGCTCGAGGCGGCGGCGCCAGAACGCTACTTGATCGCCGGGCGGCTTCAGGTAGGGCACCTGGGCCGGGATCTCGTCCAAGCGCGTCAGGCCCTGCAGGAACGGCAAGCTGAGCAGCGCCGCGGCCACCTCGAAGCCCGCCACCCGGCCGCCGCGTGGGACGACCTCGACGCCGGGTAGGCTGCGGCGCAACAAGCGCAACAGCTCGGGATGGCAGTCGAACACGATGTCGGCGCCCCGGGCTTGCAGCGGCGCCACGAAGCGCAGGAACTGGATGGCATCGCCGAAGCCCTGTTCGGACCAGAGGAAGAGCCGCCGGCCGGCCAACTCGCCGCCGTCCCATTGGCGCTCCATCAGCGCCGCGCGGCTGGCGCGCAAATGCTCCTGCGCCGGGCGGCGCTCGAAGCCCGCCCAGCCCTTGGCGAAATCGCCCCGGGCGAGCTGCATCATGGCCAGGTGATAGGCGGCGTCGGGGTCGTCGAAAGCAGCGGCGAAGGCCGCCTCGGCCTCGGCCAGGCGGCCCAACTGGCGCAGCACCACGCCGGCATTGTTGTGGGCGCCGGCCTGGTGGTAGAGCTCGAGCGCGCCTTCCAGGTCGCCGCGCTGGTAGCGATCCGCCGCCTCATCCATTTCAACGGCCATAAAACGCCCTTTTTCCAGGTCTCTCTGGAGGCGATACTATGCCTCAAACGAAGCCTTTTGTTGCAACCACATCGTGGGAGGAAGCGGTGCTCAAAGCCATCACGGTACTGAAACGCAAAGCCGGCATGGAGGTAGCCGATTTCCAGCGCTACTGGCGCACTAGCCACGCCGACATCGTGCTGCCCATGGCCGGCCTCAGGCGCTATGTCCAGTCGCACCTGATCCTTTCCGGCTACAGCCGCGGCGAGCCCCTGCACGACGGCATGGCCGAGGTCTGGTACGACGACAGCGCCGCCCTCAAGGCCAACGCAGGGAGCCCCGAATACGCCGCCGTGGCGGCCGATGAGGCCAATTTCATGGATAGTTCGGCGACCGTGCTGCTGCTCACCGAGGACCACGCCATCATCGACCGGCCGGCGCCCGAGGGCGGCGTCAAGTGCGTTGAATTCCTGCACCGCCGCGAGGGCATGGCGATGGAGGATTTCCAGGCTCATTGGCGCGGCTCCCACGGCGCCATCGCGGCCCGCATCCCGGGTATCCGGCGCTATGTCCAGAGCCACCCCAAGCTGGGCGGCTACCGCGACGGCCGCCAGCCCGGCTACGACGGCGCTGCCATCACCTGGTGGCAGTCGACCGACGCCATGCGGGCCGCCGCCGGCAGCGCCGAACTGGCCGCCACCCGGGCCGACGAAGCCAATTTTCTGCGGCCCGGCGGCAACCCCACGATGATCACCAAGGAGTTTGTGATTCTTTAGCCCCGCGCCGCCACAGGCGGCTTTTTTGTGGACCCTCACCGGGCGGGCGCATCCGCGCCCTTGGCCTCCGCGCCCCCCCCAGGGGGGCGGCTTAGAGTCGATAGCAGAGCGTGGTTTGTTGCTGCTTTGTCTTGGTGCAACGGGAGCGACCGCGACCCGCCGCCACTGCGGCGCGCCCGCGCAGGCGTGGGCCGTCAGGCCCACTGCCGTGAGCGACAAAAACCAACGGGAGCAACGCGACCCGCCGCCACTGCGGCGCCCCCGCGGAGGCTGCGGGCCGTAGGTCCGCCGCCGTGAGCGACAAGACCCCTCCTACCTCTCGTAGCCGGCCAGGCGGCGGATGATGACCAGGCGGCGCCGCGCGTGGTGGCGGCGCTGGGCTGCCAACGCGGTGATGGTCTCGAGTTCTTGGCCCGGCGGACGGCCGGCGGCAAGGTCGTCGACGGCAGCCGCCAGGGCCTCCAGCACTTGGTCCTCGACGTCGAAGGATTGGGCATAGGTGGTCAGGCCGAGAAAGAGCTGGCGCCGGGCGTCGTTGCCCAGTGCAGTGCTCTTTTGCACTGCCTCCAGCGCCTGGTTGGTCGCCGTGTGGCCCGCCGCCACCGCCTGACGCCCGGCCGTCAGCTGGCGCCGGGCGTTGGCGACCACGGCGGCCGCATCCGGCCCCGCCACGCCCAGGCGTTTGAGTTCAAAATCGTAAAGCGCGATGACGGCACTGTCGGTGGCGCCGGCGGCGGCGTGCAGATGGCGCTCCGGGTGCATCCGAGAGAGGCTTGCCGATCTCAGGCGACGAAAAGCAAGCTCGGCCCGGTGGCGGGTCTTGCGGCCCTGGCGCAGGCGTATGGCGATGTCCACCACCGTGGCTTGGCCTTCGAGGACAGCCTGAAAAAGCGCCGCCGATTCCGTGACCGCCCGGTCCACCGTGGCCTCCAGCAGGCGCAGGCTGTCGAGACCCCGGCCGGCGGCGGCGTCGAGCGCCGCCCCGCCGGTGGCAGCCGCGGCCGGCCGGGCGGTGCCGTGGGCTTCCAGGATCCAGGCCAGCGCCTGGTCGCCGTCGCGGCGTTCGCGTTTCGCCACGTCGGCCGCCAGAACCCGTTCGAAAAGCGCGGCGCTGTTGTGGTCCATGGCGGCCAGGCCGTCGAGGGCCGTCAGCAGCCAGTGGTGGGCCGCGGCATAGCGCTCGAGCCAGTCGTCAAAGCGCCGGCGGGAGAGCCTCGCAGATGCCTCGTTTTCGTCTGGCGGTGTGGTTTTCGCCTCGCCGGGCGGCGGCAGGGGCAAGCTGGCGACCTCGCCGCGCACATTGGTCGACCAGCGTTCGGCGCGGCTTGATACCTTGAAGTCCTCGGGCGTCGTCTCCTCCAATTCCAGGCTGTTGCGGCCGATGGTCCAGAGTGAGCGCTTGGCCCGCAGGATGGTGACGCCGCCTTGGAAGCGGGCATCGCAGGTCAGGTGCCGGCCGGCTACGGCGCAATGGCCGGACACTTCGACCGTGAACTGGCGCGACCCATCACGCTGCGGCCGGCAGCCGCGCTTGAAGCTCTGCTCCAGTTGCCAGAGGCCCTGCAGGCGGTAGACGTTCTGGTCGGGCAGGCGAGTGATTTCAAAACTGCCGCTGCCGGCGAAGCGGCTGCAGGCGGCGTCGATTTCTTGTTCCGCCTTCCAGGTGCCGATCAGGCGGGCGTCGTTGTGGGTCTGGCGCACGGTCTGGGCCGGGGCCGGCAGGGCGAAGACGACCAGCGAGGCGGCGAGGAGGCCGAGACAGGCGGGAGGACCGGGGGGTGTCATGGCGGCAATTGTCCACTTCCCACCGGATGGGGACAAGTCGGTGAAAGGAAAAGCGGGATACCCACGTTGATGCCCATTTCTTGGGAATTTTGGTGTGTGTCCCGCAATTCGAGGGCCATAAAGGGGGTCGCCGATTTCGATCAGGCCGACCGGGCCGGGTCATCGGTGTGGCACGGCTCTTTGATCCAAGGCTGATCGATAATGTGCAGGATCAGCGCAAAACGAGAATCACAAAAGTATCCCATACAATCGCAGAAAATTCCCGCAGATAGTAGTAGGTGAGTTTCGATAACGGCATATGACCTCGATCCACCGGCATCGTTGTCCAAGATGCTGGGATTCCAGACAAACGGAATAACCACGCACACCTTTGCGGCTCCATACGGTCGAAAGTCTTTCCCCGTCGGCATAGAGATCGAAACCGACCTCGATCGTTTCGTGTCCGAGTCGCTTTTGCAGTACCATACGTTATTGACGTTCTCCGCCGGGATTTTAGGATTCGAACAGGCATCCACTGAACCGGCGGCGAGGCAAAACGGAACGGCGCAGACAATTAGTCGGGCTAGGGATATTCGCATGAAATCCTCATCAGCGCCTGCCAACTGGCATCTTCATCCAAGGTATCTACGTCAACGGGGTGACGCCAATATTCCAGGCTTCAACCTTCACCGACATAGGCGATCATCTTAACATGAGAAAAGTCGTTTGAATAGTGGAAATGTTCTCGTGGTAAGGGTATGAGCCGGTACTCGGTGTGTAGTTGATTGAATTTGGGAGCGTGCCTTGGCGTCACAAAAAACCGTCTACAAAAATGGGGCAGGCTCCCGTTACCCACCGGCGTGCGCAAATAGGGGGCAGAGACCCTTTTCGCAGCGGCGGTACTCACGCCCGTTCGCTGGGCGTGATCGTCAGTACCACTTTGCCCAGGGCGCCGCGGTCGAGCTGCCGGCGCAGCACCGCTGCCGCCTCGGCCAGCGGCCGGCTGGTCACCGCTGCCGGGCTGAGGCGGCCCTGGGCCACCCAGGCCGCGGCCTCGCGCTCGATGGCCATGGCGTAGGCGTGGTTCTGGCGGCGGTTGGCGCCCCAGTCGACGCCGATGATCTGGCATTGCTTGAGCAGCGGGATGTTCAGCCCGACCTTGGGAATGGTGCCGCTGGCGAAGCCCACCACGAGATGGCGCCCGCCCCACGACAGGCTGCGCATGGCGGCCTCGGCGGCGGCGCCGCCGACCGGGTCCCAGACCATCTGCAAACCGCTTTCCGCCGTCAGGCCTTGCAATTCCCGGCGCCAATCGTCCCGGCTGTAATCGACCGCAGCCTCGGCACCCGCCGCCAGTGCCAGCTCGCGCTTCTCGGGACTCGAGGCGGCGGCGATGATGCGCCCACCCAGCGCCTTGGCCATGGCCATGGTGGCCAGGCCGACGCCGCCGGCGGCACCCAGTACAAGGATGGTTTCGCCGGCCTCGAGCCCGCCCCGGTCGCGCAGGCCATGCAGCGCCGTAGCGTGGTTGAGCAGAAAACCCGCCGCCTCGGTGTCGGCAAGCCTATCGGGCGTGGCCACACAAAGCGCCGCCGGCTGCACCAGCTTCTCGCCGAAGGCGCCGGTGCTGGCCATGCCCATCACCCGATCGCCCACGCTCCAGTCCTCGACGCCGGCACCCAGCGCCGCCACGACGCCGGCAAACTCGCTGCCCGGCACGTGCGGCAGCGGCGGTTTTTCCTGATAGAGGCCCTGCACCATCAGGCCGTCGACGTAGCCCACGCCGGCCGCCCGCACCGCGATCTGAATCTCGCCCGGACCGGGCTCGGGTTCTTCTACCTCGGCCACGACCAGATCCTCCGGCGGGCCGAAGCGCTCGCACAGGATCGCTTTCATGCAATTCCCCGGAAACCCGCGTCCTTATGAAACGAAATGGGGGCCGAGCCCCACCCCCGCGTCAGGCCGCGACCAATGGTTCCCCGGTGCCCATTTCCTCTTGCAGGCAGGAGACGATCTCGCCGTGGCTGGCGCCGGCCGCGGCGGCCTCGACGACGTGTTCGTAGATGTTGAGATCGTTGTCGCCGGCGGCCCGGGCCAGGGCACCCAGCGCCTGGCGCAGCTTGCCCTGGTCGCGCCCGGCCTTGAAGCTTGCCAGCCTGGTGACCAGCTTGTCGATGGCCTCGGGCACCGGGCGTTCCAGCGAGGCCGCGGCCTCGCCGCCGTCTTCGAGCTGGTAGGCATTGACGCCGACCACGATTTCGGCGCCGCTTTCCAGCTTCTGGTAGTGCTCCAGCGCCGAGCGGCCGATCATATCCTGGATCAGGCCGTCCTCGGTGGCCTGGAACATGCCGCCGGCGGCATCGATGGTGGCGATGATGGCGGCGATCTTGGCCTCCATGTCATCGGTTAGCGTCTCTACATAGTAGGAGCCGCCGAGCGGATCGATGACGTCCGCCAAGTGGGCCTCGTCGCGCAGGATGTTGGCCGTGCTGACGGCCACCCGGGCGGCGTCTTCGGTGGGCGCGCTGACGGCCTCGTCGTAGCCGTTGAGGTGCAGCGACTGCAGGCCGCCGAAGATCCCGGCCATGCCCTGCAGGGCGGTGCGGGCGATGTTGTTGTAGGGCTGCTGCCGGGTGAGATCGGCGCCCGAGGTCTGGGCGTGGAACTTGAAGCGCTGGGACCGGACGTCACGGGCACCCAGGCGCTCGCGCACCAGCTTGGCCCAGAGCCGGCGCCCGGCGCGAAACTTGGCTATCTCTTCGAAGAAGCTGATGGAGATGTCGAAAAAGAACGTCAGCCGCGGCAGGAAGGCGTCCGGATGGAGGCCGGCGGCGATCACGTCCTCGGCGATCTGCAGGCCGGCGGCGATGGTGAAGGCCATGGCCTCGGCCGGGTTGGCGCCGGCCTGCTGGGTATGCTGGCCGACCGCCGATATGGGGTTCCATAGCGGCAGATGCTGGTTGCAGAAAAGCACGTGGTCGGTCAGCACGCGGCGCGCGGCGGCTAGTGGCAGGCGCGAATACATGTGCAGCGCCGCCCAGTGCGAGAGGTAGTCGCTCTGGTTCGAAGTGCCGGCAATCTGGGTCCAGGGCAGGCCGCGCTCGCGGGCCAGGGCCAGCAGCATGGCGAGCAAGGTGAAGGGCTCGGAATCGTTGAAGCCGATCGAGGTCTGGCCGATGTCGACGCCCTCGAGCGCGATCTCCATGTCTTCCAGCGTGTTGACGATGGTGCCGCAGGTGCCCAGCAGCACCGGGTCGACCTGGTCGGCGTCGAAACCGCGCATGAAGGAATTGCACATGACGATGTTCAGCGCGTTGGCGCCCGCCGACAGCATGTGTTGCAGGCGTTCGTTGTAGTCCTGGGGCGTGCCGTGGCCGACCAACTGGCGCTGGCTCCAGGCCCGGCCGCGGTGCATGCTGGCATAGACGCCGCGGGTCATCGGCGCCTGGCCGGGATAGCCCAGCGCCTCGGCGTAGCGCGCGTCGTTCCAGTCCTCGGGGCCGTAGAGCGGTTTGACGGGGATGCCTGAGCGGTTGTGGCGCTGGCGCTCCTCGCCCACGGTTTGGTCGTAGGCGGCCTGCCAGTCCCGCTTGGCGCTGTTTCGCTTATTGTCAGCCATGATGCCCTGCCCGCTGCCGTTTTGCCGCCCCCGCACGATCATGCGGGGCGAAAGCGGCGAAGGCAAGGGCGGGGCAGGGGCTACCAGGCCGTGCTGTCCGCCACCACCAAGGCGAAACGGTCCGATAGCGCCGCCAGCGAAGCCCGGTGCAGGTCGGCCGCCGCCACCACGCCGCCTTCGCCGTCGGGCAGGTCGCGGGTGGCGCAGGCCCTGGCGACGACCGTCGAGGCATAGCCCAGATCGAGCGCCACCCGTACCGTGGACGAGATGCACATATGCGTCTGAAAACCGGCGAAGAGGAGCTGTTTGCGTCCCAGGTCCTCCAGTGTTTGCTGTAGGTCGGTGCCGGCGAAGGCGTTGGGCAGCGCCTTTTCGATAGTGCTCTCACCAGCCAGCGCCGCCACCTCGTCGGCCTCGGTGAAGTAGGGTCCCTCGGGATCGAAGGCGCCGCCGCCGGCCCGCCCGCGATGCACCACGTGGATGACCGGTGCCCCGGCCGCCCGCGCCGCTGCCAGCACCTTGGCGGTTTCGGCCAGGGCCGGCCCGATGCCGGTGAGCGGCAAGGCGCCGTCGACGTACTCGCGCTGACAGTCGATCAGCACCAGCGCCGTCTCGGCCAGGGGTGGCGGCTCTGACGACGCTCCGGCCATCTGCATCAGGGTGCGGGGCATCTGGCCCGTTGGCGCACTGCTCATAACTATCTCCTCCAAAAAATGGCGCCCGAGGCGCTACTCGACGGT
>JASLXG010000055.1 GCA_030740435.1 Alphaproteobacteria bacterium
TAGAGGATAAGAACATGCCTGATCTACGTTCCAAATTAACCATGGAAGGCCCCAACATGGTTGCCGCCAGGGGCTTATGGCGGGCGACGGGCATGAAGGACGAGGATTTCGGCAAGCCAATCATCCCGGAGGTCAATTCAAATACCCAGTTCGTGCCGGGCCATGTGCACCTCAAGGAGCTGGGCCAGATGGTAGCCCGCGAAATCGAAGCAGCCGGCGGCGTGGCGCGTGAATTCAACACCATCGCCATCGATGACGGCATCGCCATGGGACATGACGGCATGCTCTATTCCCTGCCTTCGCGCGAAATCATCGCCGATTCGGTGGAATACATGGTCAATGGCCACCGCGCCGACGCCATGGTCTGCATTTCCAATTGCGACAAGATCACGCCCGGCATGTTGATGGCCGCCATGCGCATCAACATCCCCGCCGTCTTCGTTTCCGGCGGCCCCATGGAGGCGGGCAAGGTCAAACTGGGCGATGATGAAACCATGATCGATCTGATCGATGCCCTGGTGGCCGGGGCCGATCCCGAGGTCAGCGACGAAACGGTTTTGGAATATGAGCGCGCGGCCTGTCCCACCTGCGGCTCCTGCGCCGGCATGTTCACGGCCAATTCCATGAACTGCCTGGCCGAGGCGCTGGGCCTGGCGCTGCCCGGCAACGGCTCGGTCGTGGCCACCCACGCCGAACGCCACGGGCTGTTTCTTCAGGCCGCCGAAATGGTGGTCGACCTGACCAAGCGCTTTTACCAGGGCGGCGACGACAGCTTGCGGCCCCGCCGCATCGCGACGCAAGGCGCCTTCGAAAACGCCATGGCCATGGACATCGCCATGGGCGGCTCGACCAATACCGTGCTGCACCTGCTGGCCGTGGCCCACGAGGCCGAGGTCGATTTCGGCATGGCCGACATCGACCGTATCTCCAAACAAGTGCCCAACCTTTGCAAGGTCTCGCCCAGCGTGCCGCACTACCACCTCGAAGACGTCCACCGGGCGGGCGGCGTCATGGGTATCCTGGGTGAGCTCGAGCGCGCCGGCCTGGTCGACGGCCAAGTGCCCGGTCTGGCCGGCCGGCCGCTGGGTGAGCTCTTGGAGGAATGGGACATCCGGCGCAACCCCAGTGAACGGGTCAGCGAATTCTACCTGGCGGCACCGGGGCGCCAGTTCAACATCACCGGATTCAATCAGGAAGCCCGATACGACGCTCCGGACCTGGACCGCGAGCAAGGCTGCATTCGTGACGTGGACCACGCCTACAGCGCCGACGGCGGCCTGGCCGTCTTGTTCGGCAACATCGCCGAGCGCGGCGCCATCGTCAAAACCGCCGGCGTCGATCCCTCTATTCTCAAGTTTTCCGGACCGGCCAGCGTCTTCGAAAGCGAAGGCGACGCCGCCCAGGGCATCCTGGGGGGCAAGGTCAAGGCCGGCGACGTCGTGGTCATCCGTTACGAAGGGCCGCGCGGCGGCCCGGGTATGCAGGAGATGCTGGGGCCGACCAGCATGATCAAGGCCATCGGGCTGGGCAAGGAGTGCGCCCTGATCACCGACGGCCGCTTCTCGGGCGCCACCTCGGGGCTTTCCATCGGCCACATCTCGCCGGAAGCCGCCGAGGGCGGTGCGCTGGCCCTGGTCGAGGACGGCGACGTCATCGCCATCGACGTGCCGGCGCGCCGCCTGAACGCGGAGCTCACGGAGGCCCAGCTCGAGGAACGCCGCCAGGCCATGGGCAACCGCGGCGCCGAGGCCTGGAAACCGCGTGACCGCCAGCGCCAGGTCTCGCGGGCGCTGAAGGCCTATGGCGCCCTGGCCACCAGCGCCTCGGAAGGCGCGGTGCGCGATCCCGAGATCATCGAACGCTTGGCGGCGGGCGGCGCTTGAACCAGAAGCTGCGCCGCCGGGTGCTGATTACCGGCGCCTCGGCCGGCATCGGCAAAGCCTTCGCGGAGCTTTTCGCGGCCGAAGGTTACGACCTGGTGCTGACAGCGCGGCGCCGCGAGCGGCTCGAGGAGCTGGCCCGGGAATGCCGCGCCCGCCACGGCGTCGAGGCCCAGGTGGTGGTGGCCGATCTGGCTGATCCGGGAGCCCCCCAGGCCATCTTCGATGAGCTCAGCCAAGCCGGCGTCACGGTCGATTTCCTGGTCAACAACGCCGGCTACGGCGTGCCCAATCGTTACGTCAGCACGACCTGGCGGCAACAGGCGGATTTGATCCAGGTGCTGGTAACCGCGGTGGCCGAGCTCAGCCACCTCTTCCTGCCAGGCATGGTCGAGCGCGGCTGGGGCCGCATCATCAACGTCTCCTCGGTGGCCGGCCTGATACCGGGCTCGGCCGGTCACACGCTCTACGGCGGCGCCAAGGCCTTCCTCATCAACATGACGGAATCCCTTTGCCACGAAACCGTGGGCACCGGCGTGCAGGTCTCGGCGCTCTGCCCCGGATTCACCTATAGCGAATTCCACGACGTCGCCGGCACCCGCGCCCTGGTCAGCCAGATCCCCGATCGCCTGTGGCTGACGGCAGAAGATGTCGCGCGCCAAGGTTTCGCTGCCGTCATGGCCGACAAGCCGGTTGTCGTCACCGGCGGATTCTACAAGGGTTTTTGCTTGCTGATGCGCTTGCTGCCGGCGGTCATGGCCCGTAGAACGGTGCGTCGGCACTCCGCCGAATTTCGCGCCCAGGGGTGATCAAGAGCGATGCCATCGATCGACGAAATTCCCACCCCCGCCCTGGTCATCGACCTCGACGTGCTGGAATCCAACATCGCCGCCATGGCGGCCTGGGCCAAGGAGCGCGGCATCGGGCTCAGGCCCCACGCCAAGACACCCACAAGTGCGCCACCTTGGGCCAGCGCCAACTGGCAGCCGGAGCGCTAGGGCTTTGTTGCACCAAGATGGGCGAGGCCGAAGCCCTGGCCGCGGCCGGCATCGAGCGCATCGCCATCACCGCGCCGGGTGCTGACGCCGGCCCGCATCGGCCGGCTGATGGAACTCAACCAGCGGATTGAATTGACGGCAGTCGTCGACGAGCCGGGTAACGCCGGCGATCTCGCAGCCGCTGCCGAGGCCGCCGGCAAGCCGCTTAGGGTGCTGATCGACGTCGACGTCGGCAGCCACCGCACCGGCGTCACCTCGCCAGCCGCGGCGCTGACCCTGGCCAACCTGATCGGCGGCCGTGAGGGGCTGGAGCTCGGCGGCCTGCAGGGCTACGCCGGGCACGTCCAGCACATCGCCGACTATGGCGACCGCAAAGCCCGCATCGAAAGCGACCTGCAAGCCCTGGCCCAGGCCCGCGAGGCGCTGCGCCAGGCCGGCTTCGAAGTGGCAGTGATCAGCGGCGGCGGCACCGGCTCGCACCGCATCGATGCCGAGATGGGCCTGCTGACCGAAATCCAGGTCGGCTCCTACGTCTTTTGCGACGCCGACTACGACGTCGTCGACCTGACCGGCGAGGACAGCCGGCCCTACCAGAACTCGCTGTTCGTCGATCTCACGGTGATCAGCGCCAACCACCCCGGTTTCGCCACCGTCGACGGCGGCTACAAGAACTTCGCCACCGACGGCCCGGTCCCCGTGGTGGCGGCGGGAGCCCCGGCCGGCACCAGTTACCAATATTCCGGCGACCACTTCGGCCGCCTGATTTTTGCCGACGCTGGCCACCGGGCGAGCACCGGCCAGCGCGTGCGCTGCATCGTCTCGCACTGCGACCCGACGATCAATCTTTACGACAGCTACACCTGCGTGCGCGGCGACGAGGTGGTCGAACACTGGCCCATCGAGGCCCGCGGCCGCGGCGATTAGCGCATTTCAAGATTGATCCCGGCCAGCCGCCAAGCGTCGGACAGCATATTGGCAATTATTGCCATTCTTGGTAGGTTCGGGCCCAAGCTAGCTGATCCGGGAAAAGGCTATGCCGACGCGCAACATCGTATTGACCGAGAGCCAGGATTCCTTCGTGGGGGAGTTGGTTGATTCCGGCCGCTACAAGAGC
This sequence comes from Alphaproteobacteria bacterium, assembly GCA_030740435.1. Taxonomy (NCBI): domain Bacteria; kingdom Pseudomonadati; phylum Pseudomonadota; class Alphaproteobacteria; species Alphaproteobacteria bacterium. Next base: position 3,993 of record JASLXG010000055.1, read on the forward strand.
GCCAGCGAAGTCATACGCGATGGCTTGCGTATGCTCGAGGACGGTATTGCAAGGCGCGAAGCTGAACTTGAGGATATCCGGGCGGGGATCGTGGCAGGAATGCGCCAGGCTGACGACGGGGATTTCGCGCAAGGCTCGGCTGAAGATGCGATAAAGCGCGTCTTCTCCCAAGCCCGCACGGCTCAGGATACGTGAAGGAAGTCAAGCTCACCCGTCGAGCCGAGCATCGCCTCAAGGAGATTGCCGTCTGGACGATCTCACGCTTCGGGCCTGCACAGGCGGAAAAATACGAAGGCCAACTGATCGAGCGTCTGCATGCCCTGGCGCTCGGGAAAATCCCGAGGGGGCGCTCTTGCGAGCTATTGCTTCAAGGACTGACCGAGGCCACGGGTCTGCGGTACGTTCAGGTGGGCGGCCACTTCATCATCTACCGGGAGGCCGGTGACGAGATTCAGGTCATCGATTTCGTCCATGGGGCAAGGGACATCGAGGGTATAGTTGACGATCTCGGTGAAACCGGGTCATAGCCTGCGCGGAGTTGGCGAAGAAATTGAGGCGAGCACCCAGTGATGCGAATACGCCCAGCCACCCCTCCGGATCGAATGGCGATAGCTGCCGTCCAAGCAGCCAGTTGGAGGACAACCTATCGGGGGATGCTTTCCGACGACTACCTCGACAACAAGGTCGACGATGAACTTGGGGAGACCTGGTCGAGCATCGAGCTTTCGCCCCAAGACGTCGTGCTGGTGGCCGAAGATGAGCCGGTGGTCGGGTTCATCGCCATTTGGTGCCGGCCCGACCCTTTCATCGACAACCTGCACGTCTTGCCGGAGAAAAAATAGCAAGGCATCGGCAAGAAACTGATGCGTGCCGCGGCCCAGGAGCTTCAACGGCTGGGTCATTCGACGGTCTATCTTTGGGTATTCGAGTCAAACAAAGCTGCGATCGGGTTTTACGAGCGCCTGGGCGGTGTTCGAGGCCAAACGGAAAACCACGATGTCTTCGGACACAGCGTTTCCAACCTCAAGATCGAGTGGCCGGACATCTCCGTCATCGTCGGCAAGGCTGATCCTTCGGCAATCCCTCGAAAGCCCTAAGCCTTCACCGTGCGGTGCTCTCCAGGAGCTCTTCGACCAAGGCGGCGGCAAATCCGGTGATATCGCGGTGCACTGGCTGTCCAGCTTGCGATCCTCGAAGGCTTGGCGCCCCTCCGGGGTGCTCAGATCCACGCCGAGCAGTTCGGTGCAATTGGTCGAGCCGAGGTGCGCTTCGAATTTGGCCATCATGGCGCGGACGGCATCGTAGGTCTGTTCTACCGAATGCTCGGGATTGTCCCGCCCCAAAACCAGGCCCAAGGCCAATAGCGCGCCGGTCATGGCACCGCAGGGGCCGCCGCTGCGGGCCAAGCCGCTACAAAACCCCGTGGCGATGTTCAGATGTTCCCGGTCGCCGTCGAAGAGGGCACAAAGAACCGCCAATGTTTTTCCAAGTCAACAGTTTTGACAATTCGTTACGGAATACAACAGCTCGCGCACAATCCCACGTTTAGCCGCACCGGCCTCCGTCCTACCATGGGGTTGGGCCCCCGACGCCCGCCAGTCAGCCGCTCAAACAACACATGGTAGCTGCCTTGAACCGTCCCGAAACACTTGCCGCGTTCCAGAGTAGAGAGCACCAAATCGTCAGCGGCCTCTGTGGCGTCTGCCCGGCCGGCTGCGGCGTCCGGGTACACTTGGCCGCGGGTCGCATCGAGCGCCTGACGCCCGAGCCCGGCCACCCGCTGGGCCTGGTCTGTCCGCGCGGTGCCCGGGCCGCCGAGGTGGTCTATTCGCCCGACCGCCTGCTCTATCCGCAAAAGCGCATCGGCGACCGCGGCGAAGGCCGTTTCGCGCGCATCGGCTGGGACGAGGCTTACGACATCTGGGTTGCCGGAATGCGCCGCTTGGCCGACGAGTACGGCCCCGAGTCCGTCTGCCTGACCACCGGGCGGGGCAATTTCGAATACGGGCTTTCCGAGGCCTTCGGGCCGGCCGGCACTTCCGAGACCTCGGCCAACGGCGCCCTCTTTCCCTTCGGCTCGCCCAACGCCACCAGCGTCGGTGCGCTGTGTTACGCCGCCTACGGCATGATCGCGCCCGAGGCGAGCTTCGGTTTGCACATCCGAGAGCTATACGAAGACATCGAAAACGCCGACCTTATCCTGGTCTGGGGCAGCAATCCGGCTACCGATTCGCCACCGCTGAATCTGCGCCGCATCAAGGCTGCCAAACGCCAGGGCGCCTGCGTCATCGTCATCGACCACCGGCGCAGCGAATGCGTCGATATGGTCGGCGCCGAATGGATCGGAGTACGTCCTGGCAGCGATACGGCCATAGCTCTGGCAGCCATTCGCTTGCTGATCGAGGACGATCTGATCGACCACGATTTCGTCGCAGACTGGTGCCTGGGGTTCGAAGAACTACGCCACTACGTCGCCGACTTCACGCCCGAGCGCGCCGAGGCCCTGAGCGGCGTGCCGGCAGACACAATTCACGACTTGGCCCGGGCCATCGGCACTTCAAAGGGCTGTTCGGTGGTGATGCTCACCGGCCTCGAATTCTCCAACGGCGGCGTCCAAACCATCCGATCGATCTGGACCCTGCAGGCCCTGGCCGGACACCTCGACGTGCCCGGCGGCAAGTTGTTGCGCTGTCCCAGCCGCCTGAAAACCGCCGGCCGCTTCGTCGAGCCGCCGGCCGCGCCGGCCCCCATCGGTGCCACCGAATACCCGCTCTATCGCCAGACCCGGCGCGAGGCCCACGGCGTGGAGCTGCCCCGGGCCATCCTCGAAGCCAAGCCCTACCCGCTGCGCGGCCTGATCGTCAGCGGCGCCTCGCTGCTCACCGCCTGGCCCGACCCCGACCTCTGGAGCCGGGCCCTCGGGGCCCTTGACCTGCTGGTTACCGTCAACCGCTTTCCCACGGCCGACATGGCTTGTGCCGATCTGGTGCTGCCGGCGGCGACGCCCTTCGAGAGCGAATCGTACATGATCCACGACGGGCTCATTCAGTACCGCCGGAAAATCATCGAGCCGCTGGGCGAGGCGCGCAGCGATTATCTCATCTTTGCAGAGTTGGCGGCACGGCTGGGCTACGGCGAGCTTTGGCCGCAAAGCGAGGCGGGCATGGTGGAACGCGCCCTGGCAGGCACGGGCATCAGTCTCGATGAGCTCAAGCAAGCACCCCAGGGGATCCCTTTCGAAACCCCGTCGCGGCGCTACCGCAAGTACCGCCAACCCGGCCTAAGACCCGACGGCAAGCCCGGATTCCCGACGCCCAGCGGCAAGTTCGAGATCACTTCCGGCTGGCTGGCCGAACACGGCTACGAGCCTCTGCCGGTCTACGTCGAGCCCACGGAGGGACCGCTGGCCGATATCGAACTGGCTCGGGATTTTCCGCTCGTACTGAGTACCGGCGCCCGCACCCAGACGGCCTTTCGCTCGCAACACCTCAACATCCCCGGCTTGGTCGAGCGCCAACCCGAGCCCTTGGTGCACCTCCATGAGGACGACGCCCGGTCTCGCGGCATCATCGACGGTGACCGCGTCTGGGTAATTTCGCCGCGCGGCCAGGTGCCCTTCACTGCCCGCGTCGGCCGCCACGTGGTGCCGGGCACCATTGAGGCCAACATGAGGGGCGGCGGCCCGCTCGGGCCCCAGGCCTGGCAAGAGGCCAACGTCAACGCCCTGACGGACGCCAATAACCGCGACCCGATCTCGGGATTTCCCGTCTACAAGGCGTTGCTGGCGGAAGTGGTGAAGGCCTAGCGGCAAGCGCCACCCGCAGCACCAACAATTACGGGAACGGAATTTCGGGGACAGGGACCTTTTTCGGAAGTTTCAGGAGTTTCGGGGACAGGGACGCTTTTTTCTATGTCCGAGATACCGCCCCCCTACCCTTCGCGCCAGTATTTGCTGCCGTCACGGGTGCGTTTGAGCAGGCCTGCCTCGACCAGTTCGCGGCGCAGAAGGCTGTGGTCGCCGAAGCTGTGCCAGGTGCGGATGAGGCTGTTGACCTCGCCCTCGGCGTAGCTCGCTTCGGCATCGAACTTGGTGGCCAGATAGCGCAGCACCTCGCCCCGGGCTTGGCGCTGGCGGGGCAGCGCCCGCAGGCGGCCGTCGTCGGGCTCGAGAAAACGGTGCAACACCGGCTCCAGCCGGGCCACGATGTTCGAGACCTGTTTGGCGCTCCAGGCCCCGCCGCGTGCCGTCGGCACGCCGCGCGCCGCCAGGTGGTCGGCGATGCGGCGAAACGACCCCAGCCCGGCCTCGCGGGCCTCGCGGATATAGGGCTCGACGGCCCGGGCGTGCTGCCGCGCCTTGCCATTTAGCGCCGCGGCGGCCTGGCGCCGGGCCGCAGCGATTTGCGGATTGCCGCGCCGCCGCACCGGTTTTTCGCGATCGGGCAGCGCCGACAAGGTTCCCGCATAGGGCTGAATCTCGAACGGCTCGCCGCCAGCCACCACTATCCGTACGCCACGGGTCATGACCTCGGCCAGCGTCGCGGCATCGCGGGCCACAGCCTCGATGCCGGCGACCAGCACCGGCAGCTCCAGCCAGCGAGCCCGCTTGAGAGCCCGGATCAGGGCGGAGCGGCCCTGCAGGCGGTCGGGGCCGGAGCCACGCTCGACCTCGATGTATTCACGCGCAATGTGGAAGCCGCCGGCCGCGGCGAAGTGTTCCAGGATCTCGCGCTGGGCCTCGAGCCCGGGGCCCGCGAGGCTGCGTTCCGAGGCGAATACGCGGATGTAGGAAATAGCTTGGGCCATGAATAATCTAATATTTTATTTAGAACATTCACGCAAGCGCCAAAAAAACCGCCCTCGGCGGCCCATCAACCTCCGACGTTATATTTTTTCGTGGCTGCCGCCATGGCGCGGACGTTTTCGACTTTGGCCTCGTCGGGAATGCCGATGCCGCCGTCGACGATCAGGCCGCCGCCACGGGCGCATTTCAGGATCAATTCCTTGCAGTAGTCGTCGACCTCCTCGGGCGTGCCGGTAACCAGCAGCGGTGCCGGCACGTTGCCGCGGAGACAAGCGATGTCGCCCAGTACCTCCTTGGCACGGAACATATCCGTCTGTTCGAACCAATAGATGACCTTGCCGGGCGGGATGTCGGCAATGGTCTCGAGGCGGCTGTCGCACTTTCCTTCCCAGAGCAGGCAGGGCACCAAGTCGGCTTCGATCAGGCGCATCATGACGTCGCGCAACTGGGGCCAGAAGAAGGTCTCGAACTGGTCCGGCGACATGAAGCCGTCGAGGCCCCAGTGCATGGGCATGAAGACGATCTTGCAGTAGGGATGGCGGCTGGCCGTGCGGATGGCATCGCGGGCGATCAGCACGGACGCCTTCTCCATGGCCGCCAACAGCTTATCGGGATGGCGGAACATGTCGAGCATGGCGCCCTTGGAGCCGCGCAGGTAGTCGGCGAAGTGATCGAAGGGCGCCGCTGCCCCGCCGCCGGCGCTGATGGGATAGCCGAGCTCCTCGAGCTCAACGATCAGCGCCATGCCGTCCTTGTCCATGTCGCGGATGGCCTGGCCGGCCTCGGCCAGGCGGGCCAGGCCCTCTTTCATGGTGGGCCGGGCGAAGGCAGCGACAGAGCGCACGATCTTGAAATAGTAAAGCGTCGGATACTGCGGCAGGGCCTTGAAGACCTCGAAGGCCTCGGCCACCCGCGGCAGGTAGGTATGGATAAAAAACCCTGTCGGATCAAATACATAGTCATCGTACTCGTCGGCCGACATGTATTCCTTGTCGAGATACTGAAAGGGCGCGTCGTCGCTCAGGCCGTGGCCCGGCCATTCCAGTTGGCGATAGCCCATGATCTCCATGGCCCGGCCCACGGCGATGTTGGTGTTGGGTGGCAAGTACATGTCGGGATCGAGATCGAGCACCACATCGCGAGTGGCGGCGAAAAGCTTGTCGTGGTCGTACATGGCGGTACGAAAATCGAAGCCGGCATAGTTGGCCGGAAAGAAGTGGTTAAACAGCGAGAACGGAACCTTGTCCGGCTCCTTCAAGGCGATGGCATCGAGGATGCGCTGCCAGCGCTGGGCCAGCAACGGGTTGAGTTCCTGGGCTTCGTTCATCAGGCCGCGACCCCGAGCCAGTCCTTGCAGTGCGCCACGGCCTCGGTGGCGCTGGCGCCGTAGGCATCGGCGCTGGTGTAGTCGCGGATGCGGTCGTTGACCTGGCCGCCGCCGATGATGATGCGCACCTGATCGCGCAGCCCAGCTTCGTCGATGGCGGCCACCGTCTCTTTCATGGCATCGAAAGCGAGGGTAAGGAATCCGCTTAGGCCGACCACCGTAGTGCCGCTTTCCAAAATGGCGTCGATGAATTTTTGCGGCGCCACGTCGATGCCCAGGTCGATGACCTCGAAGCCGTTTACGTCGAGCATGAAGGTGACGATGTTCTTGCCGATGTCGTGGACGTCGCCGTGCACCGTGCCGATCAGCACCTTGCCCAGCTTTTCCTCGTCGTCCCCCTGCCCTTCCTTGATCAGGGGCTTGGCCAGGGCCGTGATCTGCTCCAGGATCTCGCCGGCCATCACCAGTTCGGGGATGAAGTAGATGTTTTCCTCGAATTTGGCGCCGACGATGTCCATGGCCTGCTTGCACTGGCTGAGCACGTGCAGGGGATCGACGCCTTCGTCGAGCATCGCCGTGGCCAGGCCCACCGCCTCCTCCTCCTGCATCGTCGACATGGCTTCGACCAGCGCCTGATCACGATCGTTCATGGATGGTGTGCTCCCCTGCCCTACTCGGCGGCTGCATGTTCCTTCTCCCAGACCGCCCGGGCCACCTTCTCCGGCACGAGAGGCGGCTTGAGAAAACGAATACCCAGCGCATTGTAAACCGCATTGGCCACCGCCGGGGCGATGACGATGGTGGGCAGCTCGGCGATGCCCTTGGCGCCCAGCGGTCCCGATTTGGCCTCGGTCTCGACGAAGTGAAGCTCGAGCTCAGGCACCTCGGGCGCCGTCGGCACCTTGTAATCGCGAAAATTGGGGTTCCGCACGATGCCGTCGACGATCTGCAGCTCCTCGGAAAGGGCAAACCCCAGGCCCATGATGATGCCGCCTTCGATCTGGGCCTCGAGGCCCATCTCGTTGACCACCCGGCCGACGTCCTGCACGGAAGTGATCTTTTCCACCCTGATCTCGCCGGTGTCGCAGTCGACCTCGATCTCGGCCACGTGCACGGCGTGGGAATAGGCGGCCGAAAAATCACCGGTATTGTCGGCGGCTATGGGCTCGGACGGCGGCTCGTAATAGTCCGTCACCATGACGAGTTCGCTGTCCTCCTTGAAGTGCATCTCGCGCAACAGCTTGTCGAGCTTGACCACCGGCACGCCGTCGGGCTGCTGCACCACGTGGCCGCCGGCCAGTTCCAATTCCTCCGCCGCCACGTTGGCACGATGCGAGGCGAATTCAAGGATCTGCGCCTTGGCCTTGAGGGCCGCGCGGTGAGCCGAATTGCCGGCGATGAAGGTGGTGCGGCTGGCGTGCACGCCGACGTCCCAGGGCCCGATGGCCGAATCGTTGTTGACGATGGTGATGTCGCCCATTGGAATCCCCAGTTCCTCCGCCACCAGCTGGCAGATCACGGCGTCGATGCCCTGGCCGATCTCGGAGGCGCCGGTGATCACCGTGCAACGCGCATAGTCGTCGAGTTTGAGGATGGTACCGCAGCCGTCGGATTTGTGGATCTTGGCGCCGCCTGCGTTATGGATCGAGGAAGCGATGCCGATACCGCGCTTGCGGCGGCCGGGCTTGCTTTGGGCCTCGAGGTTGGCTTGCCATTTGGCCACGAAGTCAGTCTTTTGGCCGGCGATCTCATGACACTCGGCCAGCGCGATATCGTCCAAAACACTGCCTTGCGGCGTCACTTCGCCGGATTCCTGGGAATTCAGGATGGCGAACGAAACCGGATCCATACTCGCCGCCTCGGCCAGCATGTCCATGTGGATGGCCGTGCACCAGGTGGCCTGGACGTTGCCGTAACCGCGGAAGGAGCCGGCGTAGGGATTGTTGGTGTAGACCGACTGCGAGTTATAACGCACGTTGTCGACGCGGAAGTGGCCGCTGAAGGTGCGCATCATGACGCTGGGCGTGGTCGGCCCCCATGAGGTGTAGGCGCCGTTGTTGAGCAGGCAATCGACGTCGCGGAAGGTCAGGCGGCCGTCCTTGTCCATACCCGTGCGCAGCCGGATGCGGGCCGGCTGGCGGGTCGGCGAATTGACGAATTCCTCCTCACGGCTGAGCATCAGCTTGACCGGGCGGCCGACCTTTTTGGCCAGCAGTACGCATATGGGCTCCCAGGGATAGACGTCGAGCTTGGAGCCGAAGGCACCGCCCACCGGCGGCTGGATGACGCGGATGTCGCCGGGATGGATGCCCAACGCCGGGGCCAGGTCCATCTTGAAATTGTAGGGATACTGGGTCTGGGAATAGATCGTCAGCTTACCGTCGGCGCCGAAGTCGGCGATGACGCAGTTGGTACCCATGCAACAATGCGTCACGTAGTGGACGTCGAAAGTGTGGTCGAGCACTACGGCCGAGGCCTCCTCGGCAGCCGCGATGTCGCCGGATTCGAAGTTGAAGGCGAGGCTGAGGTTGTCCGGGTATTCGTCGTGGATCACCGGTGCCCCCGGCTGCATGGCTTCGGCCGGGTCGAAAACGGCTTCCAGGTCCTCGTAGACGACGTCGATCAAAGCCAATGCCTGTGTCGCGATTTCCTCGCTCTCGGCCGCTACGGCCGCCACTTCGTCGCGGATGCAACGCACTTTGTCGCCCTTGAAAGGCCTGTTGTCGCGGCGAATGCCGAAACGCAACTCGGGCGCATCCTGGCCACTGATGACGGCATGGACGCCGGGCAGCGCCTGGGCCCGGCTGGTATCGACCGAGACGATGCGGGCGTGCGTCCGGTCGCTGTGCAGGATCTTGCCGACCAACATCAACGGCAATTCGAGATCGTTGATGTAGCGGGTGCGGCCGACCGCCTTGTCGGGGGCGTCGGGCTTGGCCACCCGGGTGCCGATCAGGGTTTTCTTCTCGATGGCTTCGTTTTGCGACATGGCGGCGCCCTCAGATTTCGACGCCGGCAGCGGCGGCCACGGCCTCGAAGACCTTCTGGTAACCGGTGCAGCGGCAAACGTTGCCTTCGAGCCCGCGGGCCAGTTGCTGGCGCGTCAGCCCCGGGTTCTTGTCGACGATATGCTTGGCCTGCAGGATCATTCCCGGCATGCAATAGCCGCACTGGATGGCGCCATGATCGACAAAGGACTGCTGCAGAGGATGCAGCGCCTCGGCCGAGCGCAGGCCCTCGATGGTGGTAATCTCCCGGCCCTCGCATTCAACGGCGTACATCAGGCAGGAATTCAGCGTCAGGCCGTCGACGATGACGGTGCAGGCACCGCATTCGCCCTCGCCGCAGGCGTACTTGGTGCCGGTGTGGCCGAGCACCTCGCGCAGCATAGTGAGCGTCGACATGTGGATCGGCACGCGGGCGCGAACGGGCCGGCCGTTGAGCGCAAAGGTGATTTCAACTGTTGCGGACATCATCGAGCATCCGTTGGATATAAACCTTGACCAGGTGGTTGCGGTACCAGGCACTGGCCCGCACGTCGTCGATGGGGGCGCAATCGCTGAGCGCCGTCTCGGCCGCCCCGGCAACGGTTTCGTCGTCGAGCGGCTTGCCTTCGAGGAAAGCCTCCGTGGCCCGGGCCCGCAGCGGCGTTGGCGCCACGGCACCCAGGGCGACACGCACGCCACTGAGCGCGCCATTGGCCCAAACCCCCGAGATCCCGGCCGAGACGGTCGAGATCTCCAGTGCCGGCCGCGGTCCGGACTTGGTGAAACGGGCAACGCTGCCGGCCGCCGGTTGGGCGAAGGAAATCGCGGTCAGCAGCTCGTTCGAAGCCTTGACCGTGGCGCCGGGGCCGGTGAAGAAGTCCGAGAGCGCCACCTTGCGCAGCGAAACCGAGCCCTGCCAACAGGCCAGTTCGACCTCTGCATCCAGCAGCAGCAACGGCACGATGGTGTCGCCGGCCGGCGAGGCGTTGCAGATGTTGCCGCCGATGGTGGCGGCGTTGCGGATCTGGTCGCTGGCGAAGTGATCGGCCGCCGCCACCAGGGCCGGGGTTCGCTCGGCCAGCAGGGCGTTTTCCCGCACCTCGGTAATCGTGGTCAGCGCGCCGATGCGGACGCGTCCATCGTGCTCGGCGATACCACCGAGCGCGGCGATGCGGCGGATGTTCAACAGCGTCGGCTGGTAGCTGACCGCGCCGGCGCCCGCCTGCACCATCAGATCCGTGCCGCCAGCCACCACGGTGGCGCCGCCGGCCAGCACTTCCAGCGCCTCGTCCAGCGCCACCGGGGCGGCGTAGTTTTCGATACCGCGTGTTTCTTCGATTGCGCTCATGGCACCCTCAAAAGCGGATCGGTTCCTGGTAGCGGCCGAAGACCTCGACCATGACCTTGGTCATCTCGCCGACGCTGGCATAGGCCTTGACCGCCTCCATCAGCGCCGGCATGACGTTGTCGCCGCCCTCGCTGGCCGCCCGCAAACGCCCCAGCGCCGCTTCGACGGCGGCGTTGTCACGCTCCGCCCGCACCTTCCGCAGGCCGGCGATCTGGGCGTTGGCGGCCGCTTCGTCGTAGCCATGCAGGTCGACTTCCTGGGTCTCCTCGTCCTCCTCGACGTAGCAGTTGACGCCCACCTTGCGGAATTCACCGCTCTTCAGCGCCTTCTGGTGCTCGTAGGCCTGCTGCGAGACCTGGGCCTGGACGTGGCCCTCGGAGATGCCCTTGACGATGCCGCCGCGGGCATCGACGTCGGCCATCACCCGCACCATCTCGGATTCCATTTGATTCGTGAGGGTTTCTATGTAGTGCGAGCCCCCCATGGGGTCGACGGTGTCGGCCAGCCCCATCTCCTCGATCAGCAGCTGCATGGTGCGCAAGGAAATCCGCTGCGCCTTGGGCGTGGGGATGGTGTAGGCCTCGTCATAACAACAAAGCGCCGTGGTTTGCGTTCCCGAAAGGGCGGCGATCAGGGCGTAGTAGGCACCGCGCACGATGTTGTTTTCAGGCTGCTCGATGGTGAGGCCCGAGCCGCCACCGCCGGCGATCATGCGCAGCCACCCCGATTTCGGGTTCTTGGCCCCGTATTCCTCCAGGACGATCTTGGCCCAGAGGCGTCTTGCAGCCCGAAATTTTGCAACCTGTTCAAATAGATTGCCAAATATGTTAAAGTTAAAACTTAATCGCCCGGCAAACTCGTCGATGTCCAGACCGCGGGCCAGCACGTCGTCGATATAGGCCTTGGCGATGCAGAAGCCGTAGGCCATTTCCTGCACCGGATTGGCCCCCGATTCGCGGATGTGATAGCCGCAAACGCTGACCGGGCTGTATTTGGGGGCGTGTTCGGCGCAGTATTCGACGCTGTCGGCGACCAGCCGCATCGAAGGCTCGACGGGGAAGATCCAGGTGCCGCGGCCGACGAATTCCTTGAGGATGTCGTTTTGCGCCGTACCGCGCAGGTCCTTGAGCGCAAAACCCCGCTTTTCCGCCATGGCCAGGTACATGGCGATGGCCACCGCGGCGGCGCCGTTGATGGTCAGCGAGACCGTGATCCGGTCGAGATCGATGCCCGCGAAGGCGACCTCGAAATCCTTCAGCGTATCGACCGCCATGCCGACGCGCCCGACCTCGCCGAAGGCCTCGTTGTCCTCGGAATCGTAGCCACACTGGGTGGCCAGGTCGAAGGCCACGTTGAGGCCGGTCTGGCCGTTGGCAATCAGGTACTTGAAGCGCTCGTTGGTGTCGGCGGCGTTGGCGAAGCCGGTGTATTGGCGCATGGTGAAGGGGCGCTTGCGGTACATTTCGGCGTGGATGCCGCGGGTGAAGGGCGCGGCACCGGGCAGGCTGGCATCGACGCCGCCCGAGGCGGCGACGTCGTCCGCGGTGTAGAGCGTCTTGATCTCGATGCCGGATTCGTTGATCACCTTGCCGGCGTCTGTAGCCGTCATTTGAGGGCCTCCCGGATGAATGTGGCGATGTCGTCGAAGTCGCTGCCGGTGGCGAAGACGCCGGCATAGCCGAGCTCATTGAGCGCGGCATGGTCGCGGGCCGGAATGTTGCCGCCCACCAGCCAGAGCTTTTCGCCCAGCCCCTCGGCCTTGAGCAAATCGCCGATTTTTCGGCAAAGCGGCAGGTGCGAGCCCGACAGCATCGACAAGCCGATGACGTCGACGTCCTCTTCACGGGCCTGGGCGCAGATCGCCTCGGGGGTCTGCTGCAGGCCTGAATAGATGACTTCGAAGCCGGCGTCGGCCAGGGCCCGCACCACAACCTTGGCGCCGACGTCATGGCCATCGAGCCCCGGTTTGGCGACGAGTACGCGGATCTTGCGCTCGCTCATGCGCTGAGCTCCTTGGCGATGATGAGTTTAAGGATTTCGCTGGTGCCACCGCCGATCAGCGTGAAACGCACGTCGCGCAGATAGCGCTGCACCGGATATTCCATGGCATAGCCATATGACGCCAGCACCCGGGCCGCCTGGTCGCAAACCTTGGCCGCCGTCTCGGAGGCGAAAAGCTTGGCCATCGAGGCCTGTTGGCGGGCCGGCATATCATTGTCGACCAGCCAGGCGGCGTAGTGCATCAGGCGCTCGGCCGCCTCCAGTTCCGTCGCCATGTCGGCCAGCTTCAACTGGATGGCCTGGAAGCGGTTGATGGGCTTGCCGAACTGCTGGCGTTCGCCGGCATAGCGGATGGCCTCGCCCAGCGCCGCCCGGCCCACGCCCACGGCCATGGCGGCGGTGATGATGCGGACCTCGGACAAGAGCTTGCGCAGGTGCGCCTCGCCATCGCCCTCCTCCCGGCTCAGGCGGTGGTCGTCGGGCACGAAGCAGTCCTCGAAGGCGAGTTCCGAGGTGGGCAGCGCCCAGACCCCCATCTTCTCGATGGCACGGCCGACACGGAGGCCTTCGAAATCCTTCTCGAGCAAAAATATGGTGAGCTTCTTTTCTTCGCCGGCCTTGGCGAAAACGGTGAAGAAATCGGCCAGCGGCGCGGACGTTACCCACATCTTCTGGCCGTTGATGAGGTAGCCGCCATCGACCTTGGCCGCCGAGGTGGCGATGCCGCCGAGATCGGAACCGGCATTGGGCTCGGTCATGCAGATGGCGCCGAGTTTCTCGCCACGAAGCGCCGGTTTGAAGAGGCGCTCGTGGATGTCCTCGTTGCCCAGCATATGCAAGAACTTGGTGCCCATCAGGCCCTGCATGGTGCAGGCACCGGCCAGCGACATCGAGCCCCGGGCAACCTCGACCAGGGCCAGGCAGTAGGTCAGGAGATCGACGCCCGAGCCGCCCACGTCCTCGGGATAACGCATGCCGAAGTAGCCCAGCTCGCCCAGCGCCGCAAAAAGCTCGCGGGGAAACTCGTGGGCCTCGTCGATCTCGGCCGCCCGGGGCGCCACCTGTTCGTCGCTGAAACGCGCGAAGGTGTCGCGAACGACCTTCTGTTCCTCCGTGAGAGCGAAATCCATGGCTTACTCCACGACCTCCAGATCGGCGTCAGTGGCGCCGTAGATCTCGCGGGCCGCGGCCTCCGAGGTGACGCCGTTGCGCACCTCGCGGGCGAGTTTCTTGCGATCGCGCTGTTTGGGATCGCCGAAGCCGCCGCCGCCGCCGGCCAGTTGGTGATAGACGGTGCCACGGGGCACGCCCTCGATGAGGTCCTTGTTGCGCGGCACCACCTCGGAACCATCGGGATATTTCAGCACGATGCTGTTGAGGGTGCCCAAACCGCCGCCGTTGAGGCCGAAAGCCGCTTCGAAATCGCCGTCGCCGAAGGTCACGACCTGGGTATCGTCCGAGCCATAGCGCACCATGGTCTCGGTGCCGATGCCGCCGCGCCACTGGCCGGGGCCGGCCGAATCGATGAGGTATTCGTGCTTGAGGAGGGTATGCGGCGTCTGCTGCTCGAACATCTCGTAGTCCTGATCGAGAACCCCGCCGGAGGCATCGATCATGCCGATGTGGTCGTAGCCGTCGGTGCCGTCCATGCCGCCGGAGCCGCCCTTCATGCCCATGAACATGATGTCGACGAATTCACTGTCGCGCTCCTCGTCGCGGCCCGACGAGAGGGAACAGTAAAGATTGTTCCAGCCCGCCGTGACGCGCTCGGGGATGGCCTGCACCAGAGCGCGCTGGATGGCGTCGGCGTTGGGCGGACAGAGGTGGTTGCCAAACGTCGTGGCCTTGGGATAGCCGGCATTGAGGATGGTGCCCTCGGGAATGATCATCTCGAGGGGCTCGATCATGCCGGCGTTGTGCGGGATGTCGGGATTGACCATCTGCAGGAACGTCAGCACGGTGGCCGAGGCGCTGGAGGTATAGGTGCCGTTGACGAAGCCGTCGGTACGGCCGTCGGTCTGGGAATAATCGAAGCTGATGGACTTGTCGGCCACCGTCACGGTGACCCGGATGGTGTACTTCGAGCCCAGGTTCTTGCCGTCGTAATAGACGTAGCCCTCGCCGGAATAGACGCCGTTGGGGATCTTGGCGATCTCGGCTTCCATCATCTGGCGGGTCGCCTCGAAAAGCGCCGCCTTGTGGCCGGTGTAGCTTTCCAGCCCGTATTTGCCCAAAAGCTCCTGCATACGCCGTTCGCCCACAATGCAGGCGCCCATCTGGGCCTTCATGTCGTGCTGCACGATGTCGAGGCGGATGTTGGCGAAGATCAGGTCCCAGACGTCTTTGCGCAAGACGCCCTGGTCATAGACCTTGACCGGCGGAATGCGCAGCGCTTCCTGCCAGACCTCGACGGCGTTGGGGTTGTAGCCGCCGCGCACGGCACCGCCGATGTCGGCCTGATGGCCCTTGACGGCGGACCAGGCCACCAGGGTGTCCTCGAAGAAGATCGGCTTGAAGACGGCCACGTCGTTGTTCTGGTTGCCCAGGCTGAAGACGTCGTTGTGGAAGATGACGTCGCCTTCGTGCAGGTCGTCGCCGAAAAACTCGATGATGTACTTGCACACCGGCTCCAGCGAAAAAGCCAAAATCGGCAGGTTTTCCGTCTGCTCCAGCATGTTGCCATCACCGTCATAGAGGCCGGTGACGAAATCCTTGGCCTCGCACAGGATCGGCGAGCGCGTGGTTTTTTGCACCGAGATCGACATCTCGTCGGTGATCGACTTGAAGGTGCGGGCGTAGACCGACATCAGGATGGGATCGATATTCGTCATGCACTTTCCCCCTGCAGGGCGGCTGTCACGAGGTCTTCCCGACCTTTGAGATAGATCGCAAACGAGCCGAAACGATCGCAGACCATGTCGAAAGCGGCGCTGACGAAGATCGACGTCGTGACTTCTTCGATCATGGCCGGACCTGCGATGCGGTTGCCGCAATTCAGTGCCTCGCCATCATAGACCGGCACAGTCTCGAAGGCCTGGCGCTCGGGCACATAGACGGTACGTTCGCCCTTCAACGCCGCCTGGGCGTCGGGGCCGGCATAGTCCTGGCCGGCGCGCTCGGGTTTGTCGGTCAGGCCGACACCCTGAACACGGACGTTGATGATCTCGACCGGCGAGCCTTCCTGCTCCAGCGAATAGCCGTAAAGCCGGTTGTGTTCGGCGTGAAAGAGGGCCGCGATGGCGGCGCTGTCTCGGCCGTCGACCGCCGCCTTGGGCACTTCGAAAGAAACCTCGTGGTACTGCTTGAGGTAGCGGCAATCGAGCTTGATGAAGAAACTCTGGCGCTCCTCGGCGATGCCTTCGCTCTCCAGATCGGCCCGGCCGGCTGCCATCATATCGTCGATCATGGCGCCGAGCTGGTCCCAGTCGAGCTGATCCAGGCGGCTCACGAAAGTGCGCACGAAATCGTGCTTGAGATCGCACATCAACATGCCGGCGGCACAGAAGATCGAGGCTTCGCGCGGCACGATGAGGAAAGGTATCTGGAGCTCGCCGGCAATCTGGCAGGCGTGTACGGCACCGGCACCACCGGCCACCACCATGGGGAACTCGCGCGGGTCGAAGCCCCGCTTGATGGTGATCTCGCGCACGCCCTGGGCCATGTTGTTGCAGATCACCCGGTACATGCCGGCGGCCGCCTCTTCCACCGACATATCCAGCGGCCCGGCCACGTACTCGGCAATGGCAGCGCGGGCGGCGTCTGCATTCAACGCCATCTTGCCGCCGGCGAAGAACTCAGGCGCCAAGTAGCCCAGCACCACGTTGGCATCGGTGCAGGCCGGTTTTTGGCCGCCCTTGCCGTAACACGCCGGCCCGGGATCGGCCCCGGCCGACTCGGGTCCCATGCGCAACAGCCCGCCCTCGTCGATCCAGCCCACCGAACCGCCACCCGAGCCGATGGTGTGGATGCCCAGCATAGGCAGCGCGATGCGGTGGCGCGCGATCTCGCCCTCGTTGACCATGATCGGCCCGTCGACCACCAGGGCGGCATCGAAGCTGGTGCCGCCCATGTCGACGGTGATGCAGCGGCTTTGGCCGTGCGCCCCGGCATAGCCGAGCCCGGCGCCCGGTCCGGCGGCCGGGCCGGATAGCAAAGTCAGGGCGGCGTTCTTGCGGGCGATTTCGGGCGACATGACGCCGCCGTTCGACTGCATGATCAAGAGCACGCCGCCAAAGCCGGTGCGCTGCAAGCTGGCAGTCAGGCTGGCGATGTAGGCGTTCAGCTTGGGCCCGACGTAGGAATTCAGCACCGTCGTCGAAACGCGTTCGTAAAAGCGAATGGAAGGCAAGAGGTCGGTCGAGACCGTGAGATAGGCATCCGCCATCTCGCTGCGCACCAACTCTGCCGCCCGGGCCTCGTGTTGGGGATTGGCGAAGGCGTTCATGAAGCAGATTGCCACGGCCTCGCAGCCCTCGGTTTTGAAGAGCTCGACCGCGTCTTTTACGTCGTCCAGCGACAGCGCTTCGAGCTCGCGGCCCTCGCGGTCCAAGCGGCCCTCGACGCCGGCCCTCAAGTAGCGCGGCACCAGCGGCATAACGTTGGTGTAGCGGTTGTTGTACTGCTCCTCGCGGATGCCGCGGCGCATCTCCAGGGCATCGCGCAGCCCGGCCGTGGTGATCAGGCCGGTGCGGGCGCCGTTGCCGGTCAGCGTGGCGTTGGTGGTCACCGTGGTGCCGTGGACGATGGTGTCGATGCGACCGGCAAAAGCCTCCAGCGTCTCGGCCGGCTGCTGGCTGGCGGCGATCTCGCCCAGCCCGTCGATGACCGCGATCGAGGGATCCATGGGCGTCGACAGGATCTTGTGGATGCGGGGCTCGCGGCCGTCCTCGGCCACAAGAAAGTCGGTGAAGGTGCCGCCGACGTCGATGCCGATCTTGAGCGCCATCGGCTAGTCGCCGACTTTGATAACGATCGACATG
This sequence comes from Alphaproteobacteria bacterium, assembly GCA_030740435.1. NCBI lineage: Bacteria > Pseudomonadati > Pseudomonadota > Alphaproteobacteria > Alphaproteobacteria bacterium. Next base: position 21,439 of record JASLXG010000055.1, read on the forward strand.
GCGGTATCGCCGGCGGCGCAGCCGGTAAACAGGCCATTGCCGCCGCCCTTGATGGCCAGTTCCTCGATCAGCTCGATGACGGCGCGGGTGCCCATGGGAGCCTGGGGATGGCCCCAGATCAGCGAGCAGCCGTAGTTGTTGAAGTCCTCGATGGCAACACCGGTCTCGCGCGAGAAGATCAGGTCGTTGACGGCGAAGGGATTGTGGGTCTTGACGGCATCGAGGTCGGATACCTCGAGGCCGGCCTGCTCCAAAGCCCGCCGCGCCGCCGGCACCGGCGCCATGGGCATGTAGGCGAGCTCGGCCCGGGCCAGGCCGAAACCCAGGATCCGGACGCGCACGTTCGGGTCCGTGCTCATCTCCTTGGCCCGCTCCGGCGTCGTCAGAACCAGCGCCGCGTTGCCGTCGGCGGGATGGGTCTGGCCGCCGAAGGTGACGGTGCCGTCCGCAATCACCGTGCGCAGCCCGGCCAGACCTTCGGCCGTCGACGTGGTCAGGCCCTCGTCGCCCTCCATGACCGAAGCGGTTTTCTTGTAATTGGGCGTCGGTACCTCGAAGGGCAAAGTCATATAGCGCTTCATGAACGCCTGGTCGTCGGCCAGGGCGTCCTGGTACTGGGCCTGGCGGGTGAGCACCACCTCGTGCTGCTCGGCCGTCGTCAACTGGTACTTGACGGCGCAGTTCTCGGCCGTCTGGGTCATCGAATGGTGGCCGATGGGCTCGTCGGTCATGTTGTCGGTGGTCCAGGCCTCCAGTTCGCCGCCGCCGCCGATGCCGCGGGGATTGGGGTAGTAGATCTGGGGCCCGTTGGAGACCCGGTCGCAGGTCATGGCCAAGGCCTGTTCCGCCATGCCGCTTTCGATCTCCTGGGCCGCCTGCTGAACGGTGCGCACGCCGGTGGCGCAAGCCTGCATGACGGTGGGGCCGCCCACCTCCATGGCGCCAATCATGCCCATCAGCCAGGGCAGGCCGTAGAACGAGCGATGCTGCGGCACGGTCATGCCGAGCACACCGAAATCGAAGCCCTCCGGGTCGATCTCGCGCTTGGCCAGCTCCTGCTTGGCGACATGGGCGGCAAAAGGCACGCTGTTGAGGTCGGCCAGCTTGCCCTGCCACTTGGCGAAGGGCGTCGACCAATAGGCGCCATAGGGGATTTCGGCTTTGTAGGTCATGTCGTCGCTCCCGTGCGGGCGTCTTGATACGCACCCTAAGAAAATTTTCGGAGTCTGGACTCGCAGAGGCTGGCCTCGTAAGGAGCCGCCAGCGAGCCCCCCCGGCGGGGCAATTGTAGCCCCGCCGACTTCACGGATCGAGACTTACTTCACTATGATTGCCCCAGCAACCGCCAACTCAGCCCAATCCGGAGCCTGAACATGGATTTCGAAATTCCCCGGGAGATCAGCGCCATACTGGCCGAGCTCGATGCCTTCATCGAGCGCGAAATCAAGCCCTTGGAAGAGGCCAACCGGCAGTATTTCGACCGCCGCCGGGAATGGGCCCGGACGGACTGGGAAAACGGTGGCCGGCCCCGGGCCGAGTGGGAGGAGGTACTGGCCGAGATGAAACGGCGCGCCGATAAAGCTGGGCACCTGCGCTTTGCCCTGCCCCGAGAGCTCGGCGGCCAAGAGGGCTCCAACCTGGCCCTGGCCATGATCCGTGAACACCTTGCCCACAAGGGCCTGGGGCTGCACAACGATTTGCAGAACGAATCCTCCATCGTCGGCAATTTTCCCCTGGTCATGATGATGTGGGACTTCGGCACCGAGGCCCAGAAGGCGGAATTCCTGCCCGGCCTGATCACCGGCGAGAAACGCATGGGCTTCGGCCTGACCGAGCCCGGCCATGGTTCCGACGCGACGTATATGGAAGCCACGGGCCGGCTGGACGGCGAGGAATGGCTGATCGAGGGCGCCAAGCGCTTCAATTCAGGCCTGCACGACGCCACCCACGACCTGGTTTTCGCCCGCACCTCGGACGACCGGGGCGCCGCCCACGGCATCACCGCCTTCATCGTGCCCACCGATACCCCGGGCTTCGAGGTGGTGGAGATGGACTGGACCTTCAACATGCCCTCGGACCACGCCCTGGTGCGGCTCGAGGGGGTTCGCATTCCTCTAGAATCCGTGCTCGGTGAAGTCGACGACGGGCTCATCGTGGCGCAACACTTCCTGCACGAGAACCGCATCCGCCAGGCCGCCTCCAGCCTGGGCGCGGCGCAGTTTTGTATCGACCGTTCGGTCGCTTACGCCAAACAACGCACCACCTGGGGCAAACCGCTGGCCGTCAACCAGGCCATACAGTTCCCGCTCGCAGAGCTCCACACGGAGGCTGAAATGGTGCGGAACCTGGTCTACCGCACGGCCTGGGAGCTCGACCGCCAGAACCACATGGCGGTGACCGAACAGGTGGCCATGGCCAACTACCGCGCCAACCGCTTGGTCTGCCAGGCCGCTGATCGCGCCATCCAGGTGCACGGCGGCGAGGGCTACACGCGAAACCAACCGTTCGAACACATTTACCGCCACCACCGGCGCTACCGCATCACCGAGGGCGCCGAGGAAATCCAGATCCGCAAGATCGCCGCCGATCTGTTTGGTTTCGGACGGCGAAACCGCTAGCTGGTTCGCGCTACGGGTCGATAGCGAGCGTCACTCTCGCCTCAGGCTTCCAGATTGGCCATCAGTTCGCTGGTTTCGCTTCTAGAACCTCATCGCCAAGCTGAAAAACACACGCGGGTTATCCCCCTCATCGCCACGAGAGGAGACCGGGCGGGTCAGCGGCTGGGCCGCCTCAACGTAGCCGGAAATAGCCTTGGTGAGGTTGTAGCGCAGGCCGAATCCGGCCGAAGTCAGGGTCTGACGGCTCGGCCCGGTGGCGCCCGGCGTCTTGCGCCATGTTGCACCATAATCATAAAACCCGTAGAGCTGAAAACCCTGAAAGAAACGGCGCTGGAAAGACCGGCCATACTGGAGTTCCAGCTGGCCGGCGGCGCCCTTGTCACCCGTGATTTCCGAGGCGTCGTAGGCCCGTCCGAACCTCGCGCCGCCGGCACCAAATTCCTCCGACGCCAGCACCTGGTCGGCGGCCCACTGTCCCGTCGCGATGGCCAACACGGCGAAATTGCCGAACAGTCGTTGCAGGCGCGAGAGCTCCGCCGTGATCTTAGTGAAGTCGCTCTTGCCGAGCGCGCGGGTCAAGTCCGCCGAACCGCTGGTGGTCTCGTTGAGAATGTCCAGACCCTGGCTAACCTCGAGGTCGATCAGGTTCACGCCGCGGAAGCGGTCGACAAAATCGTAGGTCATCTCAAAGCCGGCACTACGGATACGGTCCTCGGAGAGCTTGGACGACAGGACATTCGTGGTCGAGTTGCGGTAGGTGAACTTGGCCCGAAGCGTCAGATTCTCGCCTCGTGAGCGAATGTGGGGATAGGATAGGGCTGCTCTCACCGTCGTGTTGGTACTGTCAACGTTGAGCGGTTTTAGGGTGAAGCCCGGTTCCGAGAGGGTCCGACTATAGCTCAGGGTCAGCTTGGTACCTTCCGTCCCCAGCGGCTTGTCGAACGTCGCCTCGAAGAGCTTCAGTTCGTCGATCTGCGTGGCACCGATGAACCGTATGCCGAACCTCTCATAGAAGCCCAACACGGAATTGAGGTTTGCCCCGATACCGCCCTCGTATGGGCCGACGAAGCGGCTGCCCCGATTGCCGAAGCTAACAAAGCCGTCGGCCTCCTTGCGATCGACGAGCACGACGAGATCTGAGGCCCCAGTCACTTCCGGCGACGGCGTCAGCACCCCCTTCGCCGTGACACCGGGTAGATCGCCCTGTGCCGCTGTGAGGATCGTCAGCTTGGAGGGTGCTGGCAGGTTGGCCCTCCCTGCGCCGATCCCTTGAACGTAAACCCGAGGGCTGTCAGTTCGTAAACGTTGCACTTGAAGTTGACGTCGACGTCGTCCCGGTCGTCCCGGTTGTCAACGTCGTTCCAGTAGTCGCGGTCGTTCCAGTTGTCGCAGTAGTCCCGGTCGTCCCAGTGGTCGACGTTGTTCCGGTGGTTGCGGTCGTTCCGGTGGTCGCGGTCGTTTCAGTTGTCGCGGTCGTTCCGGTCGTCCCTGTGGTCGACGTCGATGTCTTTGCATCCTCGTCAACCGTCGGCGTAGTGGTA
>JASLXG010000056.1 GCA_030740435.1 Alphaproteobacteria bacterium
CTACTGGAAGGCTGCTGATTCGCTCTACGGCCGATAACCCATGGCACTGGGGCCCTTGAGGCCTTCGAGGCGGGGGCCGCACCAGTCGAGCCATTGGCAAAGCTTGGCCCGGGTCTCGCGCGGGTCGATGAGTTCGTGGAAGGCGAAGGCCTCGGCCCGTGATTCGGGGACGGTGCGCCGGGCCAGTTCCTCCTCCAACTCGCGGCGCTTGGCCTCGGGATCGGCGGCGGCGGCGATTTCGCGGCCAAAGGCCACGGCCACGCCGCCCTCTACCGGCAATGCGCCGAGTTCGGCCGAGGGCCAGGCCAGTACATAGGCGTCGGCGCCGTAGTGCGCGGCGGAAGCGACACCAAAAGACTTGCGCACAACCACCGATGCCCAGGGCACGGTGGCCTGGGCCACGGTGAGCACGGCCGAGGTGCCGTGGCGGATGGTGGCCGCCTTCTCGGCGTCTTCGCCGATCATGAAGCCGGGCTCGTCGACGAAGGCGATGACCGGTATGTGAAAGATCTCGCAAAGCTCGACGAAGCGGCGCACCTTGTGCGAGCCGTTGGCGGTCAAGCAGCCGGCGTAGGTGCGGCAGTCGTTGGCGTAGATGCCGACCACCCGGCCGTCGAGCCGCGCCAGGCCGGTGACCAGGCCGGTGGCAAAGCGGCGCAGGAGCTCGAAGAACGAGCCCCGGTCGACGACGTGGCCGATCAACTGGCGCACGTCATAGGGCTTGCGCCGATCACGCGGCACCAGATCCAGGAGCTCGTCGTCGGCCCGGCTCGGGTCGTCGCCGCTGGCCTGTCGGGGCGCCAGCTCCCAGACGTTGCTCGGCAGGTACGAAAGAAATTTTCGGATCAGCTCGAGCACGCCTTCCTCGTCGTCGGCCACGGCGTCGATGACGCCCGAGCGCTCGTGCACCGGGGCGCTGCCCAGGCTCTCCTTGGTGGCCTTTTCGCCGAGCGCGCGTTCGACCAGGGCGGCGCCGGCGATGATGACCTGCGAGGTCTCGCGCGTCATGGCGCAAAAATGCGACGCCACCAGCCGCGAGGCCGGCATGCCGGCCACCGGCCCCAGCGCCGCCGAGGCCACGGGCACCATGTTGAGCACCTGGGCGACGGAACGAAAGCGCGGCGGCGTATTGACCGGCTCGCCCACCGGCAGGCCGCCGCCGGTGCCGCCGACGCTGCCGCCAGCGCCTTCGTGCAGCCGGATCAGCGGCAGCCGGTAGGTGATTGCCAGGTCCTCGGAGTAGACGCTTTTGCGCAAGCCCGCGGCGTTGGGCGAGCCGCCCTTCAGGGTAAAATCCTCGCCGCCCACGACGCAGCGCCGGCCCCCGACCAGGCCCAGGCCGAGCACGTAGTTGGCCGGCGTGAAGCCTGTGACCGAGCCGTCAGGGGCCAGTTCGCTGGCCCCCGCCGCCTCGCCTTGCTCCTGGAACGAGCCCTTGTCGACCAGGGCCTCGATGCGCTCGCGGATTGTCAGGCGGCCGCGTTCGTGTTGGCGCTCCACGGCAACGGCGCCACCCATCTCCTTGGCCAGCGCCCGCTTGGCTCTGATGGCTTCGACTTCCTTTTCCCAGGACATGATGCGCGTTCCGCTGCTGGTTTGGCGGCAGACTATAGCGCGTCGCTGCCGGTCTTGCTGCCGATGATGCCGATGTAGCCGCCCAGCGTCTCGGCGGCGTGGTCGCGTACTTCGATGGCCGCGAATCCGGCGGTCCGCATCAGTCCTTCGATTTCTTCCGCCGTGCGGATGGTGAAGCCGTGGCGGGTGGCTGCGAGCGATCGCATCATGGCGGGCGAGCGAATGCCAACGGCCAGGCGGGCGCCCGGTGCCATGACGTGAAGGATCTCACCCAGTCCAGCCGGCACGTCGGGCCAGAAGTAGATGGTGTTGACGGTCACGACACGCTCGAAGCGGCCGTCTTCGAAGGGAAGTTCCTGCGCCGAACCCGGCTCGATCACGAGGCGGCCCTCGCCGATGGCGCGCCGAAAACGGCGTCGGGCTCGGCGTACCATGTCGGGCGCCGTATCGACACCGGCAACCAAGCCGTGGTCGCTCCGGCTCAGCAGGTTGACCAGGTTGGTTCCGCCGCCGAAGCCGATGTCGAGCACGGCCTGGCCGGGCTCGACACCAAGCCAGTCGACCATAGAACGGTTCATGCGCCGATTGCCGCGGTTCATGGCCAGGGCGACGAGACTGCCGAGCAGTCCTGTCGGGCGGCGCAGGTGGCGGGCCACGAGGCGGGCGGGCGACAGCATCACGGCTGGACGATCATCTGCTGGCCTCACGCCAGTCCAGGCCCGCCGGTCAGCATGTCGCCCACCGGCAGGTTGAAGACCGCGAGCTGGAGCCCGGATTCGTTCTTGGCGGCGGCCAGATCGGCGGCGTCTTCCTCATAAGGAAACTGGATTTCCACTGCTTCGAATCCGGCCTCGGCGGCGGCAAAGCGCTGGAGCATTGGCCGTTCGCGGAACAGCATCGAGATGTTGGCGGAAAATCGGGGCATGAAATCTCTGGTCAGTACCGGCGGGGCGGCTATTCTGGCGCCAGGAAAGCGCAGACGCCAAGCCCAAACAGTGGGGAAGGATGAGCAAAAAGAATGCGCCCGAGGCGCGCGATCCGCTGTCGGCCCACCTCGGCATCAGTCACGAGGTGATTTCGCCCGGTCTCGCGGTATCGCGCCTGCGGCCCCAGGGCTTTCATCGCAACGCCTTCGGCGTCATCAATGGCGCCGTGCTGTTTGCCATGGCCGACGTCGGCATGGGCGTCGCGGTGATGAGCACGCTGAAGCGGCGGCGCAAGATGGCCACCGTTTCCATGAGCAGTAATTTCCTGCGGCCCTGCCTGGAAGGCGAAATCGTCGCCACCTCGACGGTCATCGACCAGGGCCGCAAGGTCGCCACCGTGATGACCGAGATCGAGGACGGCAACGGCGTGCAGTGCGCCGTCATGACCGGGACGTACTATATATCCGATGGAGACAAGGCGTGAGCCGCCAGCGGCAAAAAGGCCCGCTGTCCGGGCTCGATTTCGCCGGGCTGGCGGCGGGCCAGGTGCTGGTCGGCATCCGGGCCCAGGCGCTGGGGGCCGAACGCCGGGCCGCCAGCGGCACCATTGCCGTTCTGGGGCCGGGGACGACGTTGAAACAGGGCGACCGCGTGGCATTGGTCCGCCATGCCGATGACGAAGTGCGCGAGAGCTTCGCCGGCCCGGAAGCCGGGCTCGTGCCGCTGCCGCCGGGCATCTCTTTCGAGGTCGGCGCCCTGGCCGCCGCCATGCTGGCCGTTCCCTACCGGGCGCTGCTGAGCCGCGGCGGTCTCAAGCCCACGGAAAACGTCGGCGTTTTCGCTTGTGGCGGTTCAGGGCTCTACGCCGTGACGCTGGCGGCGGCGCATGTGGTTGGCATCGACGCCCGCTCGGCTGCGCTGGGCCGGGCCCGGCGGCTGGGTGCCGACCTGGTGCTCGATCCCGGACGCATCGATGCCTGGCGCGCCGTCCGCGCCCACACCGCTGGACGCGGCCTCGACCTGGCGCTGGTGATGGCGGAGGGGGCGGAATGGCTGGAACTGGCCCAGGCCTGCCTGGCGCCGGGCGGCCGGGTAGTACTGGCCGAGGCCAGCGGATCGGCGGCCTTGGCCGCCGGAGACTTGGTGGCCGGCGAACAGGCGGTGCTGGGCACCGGAGAGCCCACGTCCGCCGACCTCGAAGCGGTGTTGGCGCTGATCGCGTCCGGGCGGCTCGACATAGGCGGCCTGATGCCGCCGCGCTTTGCGCTGGCGGATATTGCCGCCGCCCGGGCCGCCGTCTGCGACGACACGCCTTGCGTGCTGCTCCGGCCCTGAGGTATGGCTCGGTCATGAACGAACAAAAACCGCGCCAAGAAGTGACGGCGCTCGATGAGCCCTTCGACCAGAACACGCTGATTTTTCACCTGCTGCTGCTGGTCAATCTTATTGCCAAGCCCTTCTTCGGCCGCTTCGACAAGCGCTATGGGTTGTCGCTCAACGAATGGCGCATCATGATGACGCTGGCCAACCAGCCGGGCATCTCGATCAGCGGCATCTGCGACCGCACCGGCATGCACATCATGAACGCCAGCCGCGGCGTGCGCGGCCTGGTGCGCAAGGGCCGCGTCGAGCGCAGCGTCGACCCCACCGACCGCCGCCGTTCGAACCTCAGGCTGAGCGACGAAGGCCTGGCCGTGTTCCACGAAATCCTGCCCTCGGCCATGGAGCGCGAGGAACTCCTCCGTGCCGGCCTCAGCCCCGGCGAGGCCGATACCTTCCAGCGCTTGCTGCTCAAGCTGATCGAGCGCGTGCGGCGGGGCGCTTGACCGTCGCCTGATAATTTACTAACATTTGTTATTAAATATGCCGTGAATCGACAGCCACAGAGATAGCAAAGATAACAGAAGCTGGCGGCACGGGAGGCAGGATGACGGAAGCGGTCCACGAGCCCGATACCGGTCCTTTCGGCGTTACCATCGCCGAGGTGGTGGCGCTCGGCCCCATGCAGCGCATGGCGGCGCAGCATCTTTCCAAAAGTCATATCGAGACGGCGCCGGTGACGCTGCTGGGCGAGGCCGAGGTCGACGGACTGGTGGCGCTACGCAAGACCCTGAACGCCGGGCGCGAAGACGCGGCCGAGCCGCGCATCTCCTACACCCACCTGATTCTGAAAATCCTGGCGCTGGCGCTGGGTCGCCACCGGCGGCTCAATTCGGCCTTGGTGGAGAAGGAGCTGCACGTCTTCGCCGACATCAACATCGGCATGGCGCTCTCGTTGCCTGATGGCAATCTCATCGTGCCGGTGATCCGCCACGTCGACCGCAAATCGCTTGACGAGGTGGCGGCCGAGGCCAGCGAGTTGGCGGCCCGGGGGGCGGCCGGCAAGCTCGGGCTCGATGACGTGCGCGGCGCCACCTTTACGCTCACCAATGCCGGCATGGTGCCGAGCGCGCGCTGGACGACGCCGATCATCCCCTTGCCCCAGGCCGCCATCCTGGGGGTGGGTGCCGTGCGCGAAGCGGCCGTGGTGCGGGCTGGCGAGGTGGTGGCGGGACACGTCTTGCCGCTGAGCCTGACTTTCGACCATCGCCTGGTCAATGGTGTGCCGGCCTCGGAGTTCCTCGACGACCTGGGAAAACTGTTGGCCGAACCCCCGACTTCGGAGCTGAGTGTATGAGTGTCGACATCGTCATTCCCGAGGTCGGCGAGGGCGTCACCGAGGCCACCATAGTGGCCTGGCTCAAGGCACCCGGCGATGGTGTCAGGGCCGGCGAGATCATCCTCGAGATCATGACCGACAAGGTCAACGTCGAGGTCGAGAGCCCGGCCAGCGGGGTGCTGAGCGAGATCCTTTTCGCCGCCGACGAGGAGTTGCGCGTCGGCACCGTCATCGGCCGTATCGACGAGAGCTAGGAGAAAAAAGTGGCCCGGGACAACGAAACATTACTCGAACTTTACCGCCTGATGGTGCTGACCCGCCGGCTCGACGGCACCATCGCCGAGGTCGACGGCCACTGGCACGGGCTAGAGGGCGAGGAAGGCGTGGTCGCCGGGCTTTACCACGGGCTGCGTGAGGGCGACGCCGTGGCGCCGCACTACCGTGGCTCGCTGACGGCGGCCTATGCCAAGGGCGCCGATCTCCGGCGCCTCTTGGCCGGGGCGGCCGGCAAGGCCACGGGTTATAACGAAGGGCGCTACCGCTCCGACGTCTGCGGCCCGCCCGAGTTCAAGATGATCGGGCTCTATTCCGGGGCCTTGGGGCCGCCCTTGGGCTATGCCACCGGGGCGGCGCTGGCTTTCAAGCTCGACGGCAGCGAAAACGTGGCGTTGGCGGTTTTCGGCGACGGCACTTCCAGCCGCGGCGATTGCCACGAGGCCATGAACCTGGCCGCCACGCTCGTGCTGCCGGTGGTCTTCGTCTGCCAGAACAACCAGGTCGCCATCTCGACCACCGACCGCGTAGGCGGTGCCGTCGCCGACCGCGCCAAGGGCTACGGCATGCCCGGCTTGGCTGTTGACGGCAATGACGTGCTGGCGGTGCATGACACGGTGCAAGAGGCCATTGCCCGGGCCCGGAAGGGCGGTGGGCCGACGCTGATCGAGGCGCTGACGTATCGGGTGGCCGGGCACTTCGTTTCCGATGCCGTCGAGGAGCGTCCGGCCGACGAAGTGGCGGCCTGGCGCGAGCGCGATCCCATCGCCGGTTTCCGCGGCTATCTGGTGGCCCAAGGCGTCAACGACGAAGCCATGCTCGACGGCATCGACGCGGCTGCGGCCGAAGAAGTGAAAACAGCCATGGAGCTGGCCAGCTCCGATCCCGAACCGGGTCCCGAGGCGCTGGGCCTCGATGCGGTTTTCGCTTAAGGCAGGGAAGGAGAAGAAAATGCCCAGACAGACCTTCCAGGAAGCCTGCGTCAGCGCCATCGCCGAGGAAATGCGCCTGGACGACGACGTCTTCATCATGGGCGAGGACATCGGCGCCTTCGGTGGCCCGCTGCACTCGACCAAGGGCCTGTGGGAGGAATTCGGCGCCTCGGGCCGGGTCATCGACACGCCCATTTCGGAGGGCACCTTCGTCGGTGCCGGCGTCGGTGCCGCCATGCAGGGCAAGCGCCCCATCGTCGACCTCATGTTTCTCGAATTCCTGGGGCTGGTGGTGCACCAGTTCGGCCTCGACGGCGGCGCCATGCACTATTATTCGGCCGGCCAGGCCCGTGTGCCGCTGGTGGTGCGGGCCAAATACGGCGTCGGACCCTTCCACGGCCACGCCTACGATTTCCATTCCTGGCTTTTGAACATCCCCGGCGTCAAGGTCGTAGCGCCTTCCAATCCGGTCGACGCCAAGGGCCTGATGAAGGCCGCCATCCGCGACGACAACCCGGTCTTCTTCCTCGAACACATGGCGCTCTACCACGCCGGCCGCGAGGACGTCGGCGAGGGTGACGCGAGCGTCGTGCCGCTGGGCCAGGCCGACATCAA
>JASLXG010000057.1 GCA_030740435.1 Alphaproteobacteria bacterium
GCCGAAGCGGACTAGAAGTAGTCTGAGGGTCCTGTCGTTCCATCGCGCCCGGATACCGCAGCCAGCGGTATCCGGGCGCAATCCTTTGTGGCGGTGTGACCCCGTAGCGGCACCGTGAGGCACCCTTTCGCCAAGTGTGACGGCCGTCACATTCGTCATTTCGGAGCTGGGTCTAGCATGCCAACTCCTACCCTTTCCCGGCCCGGAGGGCCAAAACTACGCGGGGAGACCAGACATGAGCGATGACAGTTCAGCAGGCATCGATCAGAGCGGCAAATCCGGCGGCGATGCATCGGCCGGTTCGTACGGTAGGGCGAGTTCAGGTGCCAGTGCCGGCACCAGCCAGGGCTGGTCCTGGGGTGCCGACGCCGACACCAGCGCCGGCTCTCATGCCGGCGCCGGCGCTTATTCCGGCGCCTCGGGCGGCGACGTCACCGACCAAACCTCGATCGGCTCGATCAACGTCAGCTCGTAGCCCAGCGACAGCGCCTAAGCGGCTAGAACCCCGTCCCTTGGGCGGGGTTCTTTTATTGCCAGGCGAAGCGCTGCAACAAGGTGGCAGGCAGCAAATCCTCGACCAGTGTCAACTGCCGGGGCGAAAGTGCGCTTCGCCATTCGCCGGTTTCTCCGGCGCGAAACGAAGGTGTCTTGGAGGCCGCCAGATCTTCCACGAAATCCAGCAGGCCGCGGTATTCCTCGGGCGGTGCGAAAAAATCGAAGACCTCCGTGAAAACCTGCCGGGGCGCTGCCTTCAAGGCCTCGTAGCTGACGAAATGCACCTCCGGGAGTTGGGCGCTACCGGCCGCACGCAGCCAATCCTCGAGCCAGCCCACGAGTTGGCCGAGCAGTGCCGCGATGGTTTCGTCGTCGGCTTCGTCGATGGGCCGGGCGCCGGCGTGCCGGGGCGCCAGCTGGGGCAGCAGACCATGACTTTGGTGATCGCTTTCGAGGTTCTGGTGGTGATAGAGCGAGACCATGGCCTGCCTGGGATCGCGCACCTGAACCACGATCTTGGCGACCATGCACTCTCTCAGGAGCCGAAGATTATCGGCGCTGGCCGGCAGGTGGTCGTGGCTGGTGGCGCCGCCTTCGGCGATACAGGCCAGCCAGCCGGGCACGGCCCGCAGATCGGGAAAGCGGCCGAAACACATGCGGCCTACGGGCAGGTCGAAAAGCCGGGCGAACATGGCCACGAACCAGCCGCTGCCGGAACGCGGTAGCGAACAGATCGGCGTCACCGGCCAGGCCCGGGCCAGAGCGGCACACTGGCCCGCGGCGAAGTCCGTCACCGCCGCCTGCCAGCGCTCCAAGTCGGCCAGCGAGAGACGGTCGAAATCCGCATCGATGCCAGGCCGCAGAGCGATCCTCTCGAGCCGCGCCAGAGCCAATTCGCGCTGCCCCGAGATGTTCAGCAGCACCGCCGCCAAATATTGCGCCCGCCCGTCGTCGGGCTGGTTCGCCAGATGGCTCTCGACAAGGTCCAGGGCCTCGGGCAGGTTGTCGCGGTCGGCGCAATCGAGGATGTTTTGGGGAAATTCCGCCATCACCCCAGGAGCGTCCGCTGACCGAGCTTGCGGGCCCGGGCGCGGGCGGCACCACCGGCCAGGCCGGCAAGCTTGCCCATGTCGGCAGTGAAAGCCTCGAGCACCGGATCGCTGACCCGCAAGGCCGTACAAAGTTCGCCGAAGTTCGCTTGGAATCGGCCGCACAGCCCGCGCGCCACCAGCAGTACCGGCACCAGGTCGCCCTCGCCGGCCTCGCCGTCGAGATCCCGGGCCAGGCGCTCGGCCAACACCGCCACGCCCTCGATGCTGGCCGCCAAGTCACCGGCGGTTTCACTCTCTTCGCCTTCGCCCCCGCCCCCGGCGCTTGCGGCACCAAGCAACGCCAATTGCAGGCGCATGCCACCCAGCAAGGGCCCCAACGAAACAATGTCCTCGATCAGCCGGAAGCGGCGGAAGATGGCATCCAGCGCACTCCCCTCCTCGCCAACCAGGCAATCGGCCGGCACCGCGCAGCCCCGCATGACGATGCCGCCGTGCGGCGAGGGCCTGAGGAAATCGACCTCCGCCCCCGCCACCAGCTCGAGCCCGGGCCGCGGTTTTTCCACGATGAAGCCGGAGAAGCGCTTGAGACCGTCGGTCTCGCCCGTCACCGCGACGACGACGAAGAGATCGGCGATGGGCCCGTTGGTCAGGTAGGTCTTCTCGCCCTCCAGAACATAGCCGTCGCCCGCCACCGTGGCCCGCGTCTCCAGCCGCTTGGGGCTGCCGCCCATGCCGGGCTCGGAGACGGCCAGCGAGACGGCCAGGCGGCCGGCCGCCAGTTCGGGCAGATAACGTTTCTTTTGATCCTCACTGCCCAGCCGCTCCAATACATAATGCCCGACCAAATTCTGCACCGACCACGACAGCACGATACCCAGGTTGCGGCCCTGCTCGACCAGGGCGGCGCCGGCCTCGATCAGGGCCTGGGCATCGCCGCCAGAGCCACCATGGGCCGGCGAAATCCCCATCCCCAGCAATCCCGCCTGGCCCATGGCGCGCCACAGATCGTGGGGAAAAGCCGGATCCGCCCCCAGCCCCGGCCGCGAGGCGATGTGGTCGACGGCAAAGCGTTCGATCTCGGCAAGCGCGGGCACGGCATTCTTCTCCGACTGGTGCGATCCGGTGCAACCGTAGCATGCCCGCGACAAGGCCGCAGGGTTCGGGCTATCGTGGCGTCAATTCGCAGCCAACCGGGCAGCAGAAACGGAACCAGCGATGGACTTCACGCTCAACGAAACGCAGGCCGAGATCCAGGCCGCCGTGGCCAAGATCTGTGCCGCCTATGATCTCGACTATTGGCTCGACCATGACCGCACGGGGGAGTTTCCCGCCGATTTCGTCAAGGACCTGACGGAGGCGGGCTGGATCGGCATCGCCATGCCCGAGGCCTATGGCGGTGCCGGCCTGGGGGTCATCGAGGCCACCGTGATGATGCAGACCATCGCCCAGTCGGGGGCCGGCTTCAGCGGTGCCTCGGCCGTGCATCTCAACATCTTCGGCCCCAATCCCATTGTCGTACACGGCTCCGACGAACAGAAGGAACGCTGGCTGCCGCGCCTCATCAAGGGCCAGGACCGCACCTGTTTTTCCGTCACCGAGCCCAACTCCGGCCTCGATACCGGCAAACTTCAGACCCGGGCCGAACGTCAGGGCTCGCACTTCATCACCAATGGCCGCAAGGTCTTTACCTCGGGCGCCCAGCGGGCCAACAAGATCCTGCTGCTGGCCCGCAGCATACCCTTGGACCAGACCCCCAACCCGCTGGACGGGCTTTCGCTCTTCTATACCGACCTCGATCGCGACTACATCGAGGTGCGCGAGATCGAAAAGATGGGCCGCAAGGCCGTCGATACCAACATGCTGTTCATCGACGGTCTGCCGATCCCCGAGGACGACCTGATCGGCGAGGAGGGCAAGGGGTTCCGCTACCTCTTGGAGGGCTTCAACCCGGAACGCATTCTGGTGGGCGCCGAGGCCGTGGGTCTGGGCCGCATCGCGCTGCAGCGTGCCGCCACGTACGCCGGCGAGCGCGTGGTCTTCGGCCGCCCCATCGGCCAGAATCAGGGCATCCAGCATCCCCTGGCCGCCAGTTGGGCCGAACTCGAGGCGGCCAATTTGATGGTCTTCAAGGCGGCAGCACTTTATGACGCCGGCCAGCCCTGCGCCGCCGAAGCCAACGCCGCCAAGTACCTCGGCGCCGAAGCCGGCTTCCGCGCCTGCGAACGCGCCATCATGAGCCACGGCGGCATGGGGTATGCCAAGGAGTACCACGTCGAGCGCTTCATGCGGGAGATCTTCATCGCCCGCATCGCGCCGGTGAGCCGCGAGCTGATTCTCAGCTTCATCGCCGAGCGTGTGCTGGGGCTGCCGAAGTCCTACTAGGGCCGCTCGCTCTCTCAGGCGCCCATCACGTGCGCCCGGATGGTCTCGTTCTCGGCCTCGAGTTCAGGCAGCCGGTTGTTGACCACGTCGCGCATGCTGATGACGCCGACCAGGGCGCCGGCGCTGTCGGTGACGACGATCGAGCCGATGCGGCGGGCGGCCAGCATCTCGGCCGCCTGGGCAACGGTGGCCTCGGGTGAGATGGAAACGATGCCTTCCGGCTTGGCTTTGAGGATAGCTGCTACATACATATATGCTACCTCGTAGTTCATTTTTATAAGCCGATTATAGCATGTTATGAGTTAATTTGGAAAGATTCCTATTTGCGATAAAGACCCCGTTCTGGGCCGCCACCTGGCGCCTGGCGGGACAAATGAAAACGGACCCCGCCCGGTAAGGCGGGGTCCGCATCAAGTCAAGAAAACTCTAGGAGCTGACGTTGATCGAGCCGATCGAGGTCTGGTCGGTCACGTCGCCGCCGGAAGCCCCGGCACCGGCATAGGCCCCGGCACCCGAATGGGCATGGGTGTCGGCTTCGGCGCCGCTGGCGCCCCACTGGCTGGTCCCGGCCGAGGCCCCCGAATAGGAACCCGCGCCCGCACCTGCCGCCGCGTCGCCACCGGATTTGCCGCCCTGCGCGATACTTGCATCACTCATATTGCCTCTCCGTTCATTTGGGTTGCTTGCAGGGCAAAATATTAGTGCCGAGACGTTGCCGAAATATGAATCCCTCAGCCCCTCAGCGCGTCGAACTGAGCGGCGTAGGCGGTGGGGTCGATGTGGGCATCGACCAGGGCCGGGCCCTCGGCGCTGTAGGCCGCGGCCAGAGCGCTTTCCAACGAGGCCGCGTCGTCGGCCTGCCAGGCCTGCCAGCCCAGGCCGCGGGCCGTGGCGGCGAAGTCGGTGCGAGGATAGCGCAGGCTTCCCAGGTGGCGTTGCTGGCGCTGCTGTTTGACATCGATCATCGAGAGCGCGCCATCGTTCATCACCACCAGCACCAGGCGGCAGCCAAGGCGGGCGGCCGTGGCCATTTCACCCAGGCACATGATCAGGCCACCGTCGCCGGTGAAGGCGGTGACCGGCCGGGCGGGATCCTCGAGCGCCGCCGCCACGGCCGCCGGCAGGGCGAACCCCATGGTCGAGAGGCCGTTCGACTTCAACACCGAAAAAGGTCCGGGCGCCGGGCTCAGCGTCATGGCGGAAAACATATGCGCCCCCGAATCGACGCACCAGCGCCCCGCCGCTGCCGGCGCCGCCGCCACTGTCGCCGCCACGACACTGCCGGCGTTCAAGACCTGTTCCGGTGCCATGGCAACCCGGGTCGTCAGGGTCTCGCGTATGTCGGCGATCTCATCCAGCGTCCAGGCGAAAGCCGATTGATCCGCGAAAAGCTGGGTGGCGATCTCGGGCAGCGCACCTAGCAGCATAGCTGCGGGCTCGACGGGATAGGGCTGATCCTGGCTTTCGGCCAACACCAACAACGGCTGCTCGAGGCGCCAGGGGCCGGGAAGCGGCTCCACCGGATCCACCCCCAGCAGCACCAACAAATCAGCCTCGGCCAGACAGCGGACCTCGGAGCTGGCACCGGTGAAAAGGCCGCCGTAGTGGGGCTCGTCCGCCGCCACCACGCCGCGGGCCTGGTAGCTCGACATGACCGGACAGCCCAACGGCCGCAGCAAATCGGCCAGGGCGGCGGCGCAAGGCCGGGCCTGCAGGCCGACGATCACCGCCGGCCGCCGGGCGCCGGCCAACAGGGCCCGGGCGGCGGCGCTATCGCCTGATCGGGCGGCAGGCGGCGGAACCGGCACGTCCCCAACGTCCGCGCCCTCCGTCACCGGCGCCTCGGCATCGCCGGCATCCATCTCGACGAAAACCGGACCCATGGGCGGCGCCATGGCGGTCGCCACCAGAGCCTCGGCGGCGGCTTCCGCACCTTGCGGCCGCAGCCGATGGCGGGCCTTGGCCAGCGGCGCGAACATGCCGCTCTGGTCGAAAACCTGATGCCGGCTGCGTCCGCTTCCCGCTTCCGATCCGCCCTCCGCGGCGTCGGTCAGCAGGATCAACGGCGCCCTTTCCAGGGCCGCATAAGCCATGCCGTTGACGGCACAAGCGGCGCCCGGTCCGACGGCGGTCATGACCACGCCCGGGCTCTCGCTGAGCAACCCGGTAACGGCAGCCATGATGGCGGCCGGGGTTTCGCCGGCGGTCAGCACGAAATCGATGCCCTGGTTCTCGAAGGCCGACATCAGGGACAGACTGGAGCCGCCGCCGGGAATGCCGAAGGCGCGCTCGACGCCGTGGCTGCGCAGCACCGCCACCAGGGTCTCGGCCAATTTGGCTGTCGTCGATGAGTTCGTCATGGTGGCGCACTCTAATGCCAATCCGCCTGACTTGGAATCGCCCTCTCAATGGGCTCTTTGGCTGCCGGGCGGCGTCAGGTACGCTATGTGGTGGATCAATTTGAATCAGGCATCGGAGGGCAACCATGAGCGAGATCACGGCGGAACAGCAAGTCTCCCGCATGTGGCAGCACATCAAGGGGTTTCACGTCGTTCACTTCGTCAGCATCGGCGAGAAACTGGGTTTTTTCGCCCAGCTTCGGGAAGCCGAGGAAGGCCTCAGCGCGGCCCAGCTGGCCGCCGCCGCGGGGCTTCACGAGCCCTACGTCAAGGTCTGGTGCGACACCGGCATCGCCTACGAGATACTCGAACCGGCCGGCGGGCGCTACCGCCTGGCGCCCTTTCTCGACGTGGTGCTGGCCGATCCCGGCGGCCCGCGCAACCTGACGCCTTACTTCGCCTGCACCGTCGATTACCTGAGCCACGACCTGGAACGCTATCCCGAATTCTTCAAGAGCGGCGAAACCTATACCTTCCAGGAGCACGGTGACCAATTCTCCCGCGCCATCGGCGACATCACCACCGGCCTGCACATCGTCGTGGCCAAGCGGCTGTTGCCGTCGATCCCCGGATTGAAGGAGGTGCTGGAAGGCGGGCCGCACATCCTCGACATGGGCTGCGGCGCCGGCGGCCTTCTGGTGCGCCTGGCCAAGACCTACCCCGGGGCCACCTGCGTCGGCGTCGACGTCGACGCCCACGGCGCCGCGGCGGCGCGCGAGAACGTGGCCGCCGCCGGCCTCGATGATCGCATCAGGATCGAACACATGACGGGCGAGACCATCGCCCACCAAGACGAATTCGACCTGGTGACGCTCTTCGAAGTGATTCACGAAATCCCGATGCCAGTGCGGCCGCAAGTCATAGCCAACTGCTTCCAGGCGCTGAAACCCGGTGGCGCGCTGTTTATCCTCGATGAGACCTATCCCTCGCAGGCCGCCGACCTGGCCAAGCCGGAATACGCCTTCGCCGTCCAGACCGCCTTCAACGAACTGATCTGGGGCAACGTGGTGCCGACCCGGGAGGAGCAGGAAAGTCTGCTGGGCGAGGCTGGATTCGTCGATCTGCAACGTGCGCAGATCGGCGACATCTTCACCATGATCACGGCACGAAAGGCCTGAGATCGGACGGAGCAACCTGACGGCCGGGCGCTTTTGCTTGGCCAGCGCCGGGAAGCTGTGGCATATGCAGGGGACGGTCGTGCGCTCGTGAGCACGTGAAATGGGGGCCGGATCCAGCTTTGTTTAGCCCTGAATGGTTTACCGCCCTGGGTTCGGTCATCATCATCGATTTGGTGATGTCCGGCGACAACGCCATTATCGTCGGCCTGGCAGCGGCCGGCCTGCCGCCCGAGTTGCGGCGCAAGGCCATCGTGCTGGGCGTTGCCGTTGCCACCGTGTTGCGCATCTTTTTTGCCCTCATCACTTTTCAGCTTTTGCAGATCATCGGCCTGACGCTGGCCGGCGGGCTGCTGCTGCTCTGGGTGAGCTGGCAGATGTGGCACGACATTCGGCGGCGCAATGTCGCGGAGAACGACCAGAGCGGCGAGGACGCCGACGGTGCAAGCGGCGGCAAAACCTTCCGCCAAGCCCTGATGGCCATCGTCATCGCCGACGTCTCGATGGCGCTGGACAATATCCTGGGCGTCGCCGGTGCCGCCCACGATCACATCGAGGTGCTGATCTTCGGGCTGGTGCTGTCGATCGCCCTGATGGCGGTGGCGGCCAACTACATCGCCAAGCTGATCGAGCGCCACAGCTGGATCGGCTACATCGGCCTGGCGGTGATCGCCTGGGTGGCCGTTGACATGATCGTGCGCGGTTATTCCGAAGTGGCTGCCGCGACGCTATGACCGGGCGAGCGCGGTTTCCATGAAGTCGAGCCGGTCCTGGCCCCAGAAGATTTCCTCGTCGACGATATGGGTCGGCGCCCCGAAGACCTGGCGGGCAATGGCTTCCAGGCGGGGACCGCCCAAATATGTCCAGGGCGATGACAGGGCGTAGTAATAGTCTATTTGCTTGCTCATCTCGTCTCCCGGTCATGCATTGATATAAAACACCCCGCTCCATCCCGCCCTATCTTGACCCCTGTGGGCGGCTGGCGTTGGTTCGCTTTTCCGTCCTGCGGTAGAGCCGGCTATTATTGCACCCAAAGGAGTTAGCCTCACCATGGTCACCTCCACCTTGGAAGACGGCAATGAGGCCAAACTGGTCATGGGCATCGATGACGAGCCGACCATCTTGCAGTTCCTGCGCGCCATCGTGGGCCAGGCCGGTTACAAATTCGCTGACGCCTCGAGCGGCGAGAAGGCGCTGGCGTTGGCGCGTCAGGCGAAGCCCGATCTGGTCTTTCTCGATGTCACGATGGACGGTATCGACGGCTACCAGACCTGCCGGCGCTTGCGCGCCGAAATTCCCGACTTCACGGCGCCGGTGATCTTCCTCACCGCGCGGCGCAGCAAGGAAGCGGTGCAAAAAGCCATCGATGCCGGCGGCAACGACTTCATGATCAAGCCCTTTCAGCCCCGCGCCGTGCTCGAGCGCCTGGCCCGCTGGTTGCCGGAGGAATAGAGCGGCAAGGGGCACTAGCTGTGAAGTCTCAGGAGGATGCCCACCATGGGTGGCGGCGGTTACGCGGCGCCTGGTTGGTTGGACACTGGTGTCCTACCCCAGAAATTCATAGGATGAGTTTCTGGGATAAGCAGGCCACTAAACATTTGATTCTAGTGCGATTCAGATCCCGAATTTCGGCGCCTAAAATGCGCCGAACTTCAGAATCATCACACTAGTCCTCGTCGTCGTAATCGTCTTCGTCGTCTTCGTCTTCTTCGTCGCCTCCATCTTCTGCCTTGCGCCGTCGCATCAGCAGCACCACCACGACGCCCCCCAGCAGCAGCAACGCGACGGCCACACCGCCGCCGACCCAGAGCCAGACCGGCGTCTTCCAGGTCTTGTCCGCGGAGGACTGAGCCGAGTTCGGCGGCGCCTTGATACGGCGCGATAGTTTGGCCAGGTCAGGCAACGAAAAGCCCTTCTTCTGCTTTGTCTGCTTTTGTTCCGGCTCCTCCTCCGTTTGCCGGGCTTCATCGACGGATTCGGGTTCGGGAAAACTGATGCTGCTGGAGCACATGCGGGCGATCATGTCCTCGTCGTCCAGGCGCAGTTGGGGAATGTCGGCGGCCGAAAGCTTTCTGCCCTTGGTCCGGTAACGCAAGGTGCGGTCCAGGCTGTCGTGGCTGCGCAGCCTGAAGCCGACGTTGTCGGCATGGCCGTCGTTGTCGAGGTCGAGGGTGAAGACCTTGGCCAGCCAGTATTCCGCGCCATCGATTTCCAGCGTCGTGGCGGACCAGAATTCCCGCGGATGTTTGTCGCAGCGCACGGAGCGGTATTTCTTGGCTCCGCTCCTGCCGCCGCTCGACGAGTCACCGCCGGAGCCGGAATCTTCGTCGCGGCCGGCCCAGCGTGGATCCAGTTTGCGCAGCGAGAACTTGGCCAGCGGTTCGGTGCAGCGCCAGCGCGAGGTCATCAAGGTCACCGTGGCCCTGGCGGAGGAGATCGAAACACCTGGTGATTCGCCGCTGCGCCGGGCATCCTCGAGTAGTTTGTCGCAACTTACGCTCTGGGCCCCGGCGGCGGCAGCCAGCAATATCAGTGGCAGCGACAGCACGGCGTGATGGCTGCAACCATTGCACCAAGCCCAGACGTCGATCCCCCGGGCCCTCAATTGGGCCAAGGTTGCCGGACTCCGGGGAGGAGTTCGGTGGTGGGAATTTTTCCTATTCATACCGGTAGGAATATAGTCCTATTGACAGAATGAGGCAGCTTCTTCACGGCCGCCGATGCCGATTGCCTAGGGTAATCCCTACTAAAAAACCTTGACGTCGCCGGCCCCAGGCACTGTGATGGCACTGCGGTCTGCCCTATGGAGTGGTGGCCCTGCTTTTTGGTCTTTTCGGCGGCGTTAAGAAGCAGGAAAATGCGCTTCGCGCCGACCTCTCGAGCGCCAAGTTCGTCGTCGAATTCGACACGATGCTGAGCGCTTTCAATCTCGCTCGGCAAGAGCGGCCGGGCAAATCGGCCAGCTACGGCGACGTCGAGGCGGCGGCGCGCTTCATGCTCGAAGGCGCGGTAGCCCAGGCAAAAGACAAGAAACTGCTGAAGTCGGCCATGCTTCTCGACGCCGTGGCCACCTTCAACATTGTGCTGGTGGAACTGCTGGGCCGGCACTCCAAGCTGCCCGACAAAGAGCGCCGCGAGCTTCAGGGCACGGTGCTGGGTTACGTCTTACCCCGCAGCGTACCAAAACTGCTGGGCGCCAATCCAAAAGCCGTGATCGGCAAAGCGGTATCCAACGGCATCATGCGGCACGCGAAACTGAAGGGAAAAAAGAAGTTCAAGCTGGCCACCGTGGAGATGGAAAATGAACTCACCCAGTTCGTCCTGCAGCGCGACGAGAAATACCTGGGTGTGCTGGTCCGCCACTTCGAAACCCTGAAATAGCCCGGCCTTCAATCCCGGTTTTGCTGCCCGCCCGGTAGCAGGTCGATGACGCCATCACCGCGGCCTTGCAGACGATGGCGCTGGACCTTATGGGTCTCGGTCTTGGGGATGCGATCGACGAATTCGAAATAGCGCGGCACCAGGAAGGCGGCCAGGCGCTGGCGCAGGTAGGCCGCCAGATCCTCCGCCGCCAGGCCGTTTCCGTTCCCCTTCTCGAGCACCACCGCGGCCTTGATCTCTTCGCCCATGATGTCGTCGGCCAGGCCGACCACGGCGCAATCGGCCACCGCCGGATGCCGGGCCAGCATGACTTCGATTTCACTCGGCGAGATCATCTGGCCGGCCCGGCGGATCAGGTCCTTGGTTCGGCCCTCGAAATAGAGATAACCGTCATCATCGAAGCGGCCCCGGTCGCCGGTGTGGAACCAGAGATTGCGATAGGATTCCAAGGTGATCTCGGGGGCTTCGTGATAGCCGTTGAAGAACACGAACGGCTCGGACGGTCGCACCACGATCTCGCCGACCTCGCCGACCGGCAGCGGCTGGTCGTGATCGTCGACGATCTGCGCCTGGGCATCCGGACGCACCCGGCCGCAACTGTGGTGGCGGCTGTCCGCGGCGCTGTTGAGGCTAATGAAGCCACCGGTCTCGGTCATGCCGTAAAGCTCGCGCACCGCGACGCCGAAGCGTTCCTCGATCTGGTCCCAGACCGCCGCCGGAGCCCCGCCGCCGGTGCACCAAGTCAGGCTGTGATCGCGCTGGGGCTCGGGGTAGCGGGCCGCCAGGATGCCCAGCACGGTGCCCACGTAGGTGAAACAGGTGGCGCCGAAGTACTTGGCCTCGGCGAAGAAGCGCGAGGCCGAAAACTCCCGCCGCAGCACGATTGCGCCACCGCACTGGATGGACGACATCACGGCATACATCTGCGCATTGGCGTGATAGAGCGGCAGCACCACCATGATGCGGTCGGCGGCCGTCAGTTCGTTGGCTCGGCGAATGCCGTCGCCCGCCACCAAATAGGCGGTGTGCGAGATCACCACGCCCTTGGGCAGGCCGGTGGTGCCGGAGGTGTAGATGATGGCGCATGATGAACCGGGCTCGGCCGGGGCCGGGGAAGGCAGCTCGGCCACCTTTGGCAAGGCCTGTTCCAAATCGGCGTCATCGGCGAAGGCGAAGATCTCCAGGTCCGGAAAATGATTTTCGATCTCGTCCCGCTTGTCGGCCAATTCCGCCCACTCTCCCAGCAGCAGGCAGGCGCCGCTTTGGGCCAGGATGTAACGCAGCCCCTCACCCCTCAGAGCCGTATTCAGCGGCACCAGGACGGCGCCCATTGCCGCCAGGCCGAACCAGATGGCGAGAAAGGAGACGTTGTTGCCCGAAAGCAGCGCCACCCGGTCGCCGGGCGCGATGCCCCGCCGCCCAGCCCAGTCGGCGAAGCGAGCGGCCAGGTCGGACATTTCGCCGTAGCTCACGGTGCGCTCGTCGAGGATGATGAAGGGCGCCTCGGGCCGGCGCCGGGCCTGTTCGAAAAGAGGTGCGGCGATCATGGTAGGTTGGCGCGCCGGACCAGGCGGACGAGATGCTTGGCGATGGTGTTTTTAAGGATCTCGGACGAGCCGCCGGCGATCTCGTAGGCCTTGGCGTCGCGCAGGTAGCGGCCAAACGGCGCTTGTTCGGTGACACCATGGGCGCCGCAGACCTGCACCGCCAGCGATGCCGCACTGCTGGCGACGCGGCTTGCCAGCAGCTTGGCCTGACTGGAATAGCGCGCTATGTCGCGCTCCTCGTCGAGCGCCCGGGCGGCGTCGAAGACCGCCAGACGGGCGGCGTCGATTTCGCTCAGTGCCTCGGCGAAGTACCACTGGATGCCCTGGAAATCGAGCGCCGTGCGGTCGAAGGCCTGGCGCTTGGCGGCGTACTCCAGCGCTCCGTCGAAGGCAGCCCGGGCAATGCCGGTGGAAATCGCCGCCGCCATGGTGCGGGAATAGTCGAGCGTCGTCACCGCCTGGCGCACGCCCGCCCCCTCCTCGCCCACCAGATGCTCGGCCGGCAATCGCAGATCGTCCAGCACCAGGTTGACGTGGGGCCCGTTGCGCAGACCGAAGGTGTGGGAATTGTCGCCCTCGTAGGTCGACACCCCGGCCGCCTCGCGGGGCACCGCGAAAACCGAGACGCCGATGGGCGTCTCGGCCAGAATGATAAAAAGCTCGGCCGCCGAGCCCGAGGTGATGAAGGATTTCTCGCCTTTGATCAGCCATTCCCCGCCGTGGCGCTCGGCCTTGGTGTCGAGGCTGCGGATATCGCTGCCATGGTTGGCCTCGGTCAGGGCATAGGAGCTCAAGAGGCCCTGGCGAAATCTGGGCAGGTAAAGTTCCTTGAGGCGCTGGTTGGCGAAGAGATCGAGGATCTTTTGCGCCTGCAGGATGGTGATCAGGCTGATGGCCACGGCCGGACTGGCGTAGGCCACCTCTTCAAACAGCGCCGCCGCCAGGGTGTAGGAGCGGCCACCACCACCGTAGGCCGGATCCAGGGTCAAACTGTTGTAGCCCTCCGTGGCCAGGGCCTTGACGATGTCGACGGGGTAGTAGTCGCGCCGGTCGATATCGTCGGCCAGCGGCGTGATACGGGCCGCGGCAAAGCCACGGATCTGCTGCACGAAGTCGTCGTCGACGAGGCTCTGCCAGCACTCCATGATGGATTCCTGCACGTTTGAGACGGCAATGCTAGTTTAGCCGCCACTTGGGTATTGATCGGAGGCCGATTTGGCTATCGAAAAACGAAGCTTCGGGCGCACCGGCCACATGAGTTCTGCCGTGCTGTTCGGCGGCGCCGCCTTCTTCAACGCCGACCAGGGCGTGGCCGACCGGGTACTCGACGTGTTGCTCGAGTTTGGCATCAACCATATCGACACGGCGCCCGGCTATGGCGATTCCGAATTGCGCATCGGCCCCTGGATGGCCCGGCACCGTCAGGATTTTTTCCTCGCCAGCAAGACCCGGCTGCGTGACTACGACGGGGCTGCAGAGGAAATCCGCCGCTCGCTAGACCGCCTGCGCACTGACCACGTCGATTTGTTGCAACTGCACGCCCTGATCCATCCCGACGAATGGGACCAGGCGCTGGGCCCGGGCGGTGCCCTGGAGGCCCTGATCGAGGCCCGCGAGGAAGGTCTGGTGCGCTTCATCGGCGTCACCGGCCACGGCTGGAACGCCGCCGCCATGCACCGGCGCAGCCTCGAGCGTTTCGACTTCGACAGCGTGCTGATGCCCTGGAACTGGTTTGCCGCCAAGCACCCCACCTACGCTGCCGACTTCGAAACCACGGCGGCGCTGTGTGCCGAGCGCAACATTGCCGTGCAGACCATCAAGGGCGTGGCCCGCGGCCCCTGGGCGGCCGGGGTGGCGCGCAGCCACCGCACCTGGTACCAGCCGCTGGAAAACGAAGCCGACATCCGCCAGGCCGTACATTGGGTTCTGGCCCGGCCCGGCATCTTTCTCAATTCACTGGGCGACGTGGATCTGCTGCCCGC
The DNA here is from genome assembly GCA_030740435.1 of Alphaproteobacteria bacterium. Lineage (NCBI taxonomy): Bacteria > Pseudomonadati > Pseudomonadota > Alphaproteobacteria > Alphaproteobacteria bacterium. Next base: position 14,354 of record JASLXG010000057.1, read on the forward strand.
CGTGTTGCGGGCGGCGGCCGACATGGGGGCGGCGCCTGACGACGCGGCCATGGCCGAGCTCAGCGAGCGTACCGGTCTCTCGTCGATTTTTGGTTTGTGAGGAAACATGAAAATAGATCGTCTCGAGGTCGACACCTTCCGCATCCCGCTGGCCGAGCCCATCGAGGCGGCAGCGGCCGGGGTCATGACCGGCTTCGATATGGTGCTGGTACGCATCACCGACAGCGACGGTGCCGGCGGCAGTGGCTACACCGTTTGCCACCAGGGCCAGGGCCTGGCCATCGCGGCCATCGTCGATCAGGCCTTTCGCGGCCACCTGATGGATCAGGATCCGCGGCTCATCGAACGCCACTGGCAGCGGCTTTGGAAGGCCCATCACTACGCCGGCCGCGGCGCGCCGTTGAGCTTCGCCCTGGCGGCGGTGGATACGGCGCTTTGGGACCTGCGCGGACGCACCCTGGGCGAGCCGCTGTGGCGCCTGCTCGGTGGCCATGATCCCCGCGTCAAGGCCTACGCCGGCAACATCGATCTCAACTTCCCCCAGGACAAGCTGCTGGCCGGCGCCAGCGCCAGCCTCGAGGCGGGGCACCGTTCGGTCAAAATGCGGCTGGGCCGCCCCACCTTGGGTGAAGACGTCTCGCGGGTGGCCGCCATGCGCGAGCACCTGCCGGTCGAGGTCGAATTGATGGCCGACGCCAACGAAGCCTGGCGTGTCGACCAGACAGCCCGCGCCATGCACGAATTGCAGCCCTTCGGCCTGGTCTGGCTGGAAGAACCCATCCGGCCCGACGATTTCGCCGGCCACGCCTACCTGCGGTCCTTGGGCAAGGTGCCACTGGCCAGCGGCGAGAACCTGCACACAGTGGCCGAATTCACCCAGCTGATCGCTGCCGGTGGCGTCGATTTTCCCGAACCCGACCTGACCACCTGCGGCGGTGTCACCGCCTTCATGAAGATCGCCCGGCTGGCCGAGGCCAACAACCTGCCGGTGATCTCGCACGGCGCCCACGATCTTCACATACAACTGCTGGCAGCCTGCCCCAACGCCGCCTATATCGAGATGCACGCCTTCGGACTGGAGAAATTCATGGCCCAGCCGCTGACGGTCAGTGAAGGTTACGCCACCGCCCCGGACCGCCCGGGGCACGGCATCGATCTGGATATGGAGGCGCTCGGCGCCCACGCCGTGACATGAACGAATAGGAACAGCAATGGCCGAGATGATCTACGCCAAGCCATTCGCCGCCGGGGAACAGATTTTCCGCATCGGCGACCGCGGCCACAACGCCTACTTCATCGAAAAGGGCGCCGTCGACATTTCGTTGCCCCGCGACGGCAAGGGCATGATCATCGCCCATCTCGGCGTCGGTGAGATCTTCGGCGAGATGTCGATGATCGACGATGCGCCGCGCTCGGCCACGGTTACCGCCACCGAGGATACCGAGGTCATCGTTATCGAGCGCTCGCGGATCATGAAGCCGCTGCAGTCCGCCAACCCGATGATAAATTTGATCCTCAGGGTCATCCTGGCACGGCTGCGCGATGCCCAGCACCAGCTCTCGGGCCTGAGCGGCCAGCGCGACGAGATCGATTCGTCATTGGGCGAAATACGCGCCCTCGCTTTCGATCGCATAAACAGCGAACGCGACCTGCGCCGCGCCCTCGAGGCCGTTGAATTCGAGATGCATTTTCAGCCCATCGTGGCGCTGGATCGCGGCCACATAGCCGGCTTCGAGGCGCTGATGCGCTGGCACAAGCCCGACGACGGTTTCGTCTCCCCCATGGAGTTCATTCCCCTGGCCGAGGAAACCGGCCTGATCATCGAGCTCGGTCGCTGGGCGCTGCAAGCCAGCCTCGGCGAACATCATCGCCTGGCCCAGGCCGGCGCCGATGCCTACCCCGACCTGCCGCCGCCGTTCATGAGCGTCAACGTCTCGGCCGGACAATTTGCGGACCTGAATGAAATCGATGTGCTAGGCGGCATCATCACCGAGAGCGGCGTCAGCCCGGAGGAAATCAAGCTGGAGATCACCGAAACCCTGATGGTGGAGAATTTCGACCACGCCACCGAGGCGCTGAACCGGCTGAAGGCGCTCGGGGTGCAAATTGCCATCGACGATTTCGGCACCGGCTATTCCAGCCTGAGCTACCTGCACCAGTTCCCCCTCGACACCCTCAAGATCGACCGCGTCTTCGTCAACAACATGGACAAGTCGGAATCCAGCCTGCGCATCGTCGCCTCCATCGCCCATCTGGCCCACGAGTTGGGCATGGACATCGTCGCCGAAGGCATCGAGGAGGAGGCCCAGATGGAGGCGCTGCGGGACCTGGGCTGCCAACTCGGCCAGGGCTATTTCATGTCCAAGCCGCTGCCCGGCGACGAGGCGCTCAAGCTGATCGAAAGCGCGCCGCGCTGGTAAAAGGGGCAATCGGCCCCATCACTTTCACCCCTTGCGCGAGGCCAAAAAGGCATCGATGACGGCCTGGGGTTCGCCACGGGCAAAGGCCTCTTGTTGGCCCAAAACGCCGGCCCGGAAGGCCTCCTCGAAGCCGGCCATTGCGATTTCGCGAAAGCGCGCCTTGGTGCGAACCCAGGCGGTGGCGGGTTTTTGCGCCAATTCCTCGGCCACCTCGCAAGCCTTGGCGATGAGCTGGTCAGGCGCCACCAGGTGGTTGATCAGCCTGAGTTCACGGGCCTCAGCCGCCGTCATCAGGCGGCCCGTGAAGGATAGCTCCTGGTTCATCGACCAGCCCAGGTGCAGGCTCATCCAATAGGATCCCATAATGCTGGGGATGCCGGCGTTGATCTCGGGCTGGCCCAGCCGCGCGCCTTCGTGGGCAATGCGCAGGTCCGAGACCAGGGCCATCTGGAAGCCGGCGCCGGCGGCGATGCCGTTGATGGCCGCCACCACCGGCTTTTCGGTCTGCAAGATGGTGCGGTAGATGTTGCAGACCGTGCCGAACCAGTGCTCGACCTCGGATACTTCGATCTCGCGGGCTTCGCGCAGGTCGACGCCGGCACAGAAGGCGCGCTCGCCCGTGGCGCTGAGGACGATGGCCTCGACGTCGGCGTCGTTGTCCGCCGCCAGCAGATTTTCCGCCAGGCTTCGGGCCAACTCTAGACTCACGGCGTTGAGGGCGTCGGGGCGGTTGAGGCGCAGGACGGCAATGGCACCTGCGCGCTCGACGGTGACGACATCGCTCATTTTTCGATTTCCTCTTTCTGGGCCGAGTGGCACCATATTGTGCTAGCATGGTAGCGACCCTAGCGCACCCGAGGAGGGGGCATGAGCCACGTCAAATACATCGACAAGACGCGCGAATACTACGCCAAGGAAGGCTACGCCGAGCCCTACAACTGGGCCCATTTCGACGACGTGCCCTTTACGCCGCTGAAAAAGCCGCTGGCTGAGAGCCGGGTCGCCCTGGTCTCGACCAGCGAGGTCGAGATCCGCGCCGAGGAAGGCGCGCCCGATCCCAACGAGGCGCCCGTTGGTACCGTTTATTCGATCCCCGCGGACATCGACCCGGAGCGGCTGTTTTCCAGCCACGACGCCTACGACCGGGTGGCCACGACGCTGGATGACCCCAATTCCTACTTCCCCATCACGCGGCTCAACGAACTGGTGGCGGCCGGCCGGCTGGGCAGCATGGCAGCGCGGGCGCACGGGCTTCACAACCAGTACAGCCAGCGCCGTTCCATGGAGTTCGACGCCCCCGAGGTCTTGCGCCGGCTGATCGAGGACGAGGTCGACGTGGCCGTCATGACACCCGTCTGACCCGTCTGCCACCAGACCGTGAGTCTGGTCGCCCGCCACATCGAAGCCAACGGCATCCCCACAGTGATGATCGCCAACGCCCGCGACATAGTCGAATTCTGCGGCGTGCCCAGGCTGTTGTTCGTCGACTACCCGCTGGGCAATCCTTGCGGCGAGCCCTTCAAGGCGGACCAGCAGCGCGACATCGTCAGCCGGGCGCTCGATCTTCTGGAAACCGCAAGCGAGCCCCGCTCCACCGTCGTGGCCCCCTACGTCTGGCCCCACGGCGACGACTGGAAGCGCCTGATCTTCAGCGACGAACAGTCGTTCCTGTCGGAAGAAGGCACGGAACGCTGGCTCGAGGCCAAGGAGGACTACCGTCAGGCCAAGCAGGAGGGGAAGGTTTAGATCGGCTCGTGATCGCCTGCCAAAAAGGCGTCACGTAGCGCGAACTTTTGGATCTTGCCTGAACCGGTGAGCGGGAATTCGTCGACGTCGAACCACATGACCGGCGTCTTTTGCGGCGCCAGGTGCTCGCGGCAATGGCGGCGGAGTTCCTGGGGATCGAGATCGCCGCCACTTTCCGGGCGTAGGAAACAGGCCACGATCTCGCCCCACTTGTCGTCGGGCAGGCCGACCACGGCGACCTCGGCCACTTGGGGGTGTTCCAACAATACGTTCTCGATCTCGGCCGGAAATAGGTTCTCGCCGCCGCGGATGATCATCTCCTTGACGCGGCCGGTGACGCGCACGTAGCCGCGCCCGTCCATGGCGCCGAGATCGCCGGTGTGCAGCCAGCCCTCGGCGTCGATGGTCTCGGCGGTGGCCTGTTCGTTGGCGTTGTAGCCGGACATGTTGCAGTAACCCTGGACGCAGATCTCGCCCACCGTGTCCAGCGGCACGACCTGGTTTTGCTCGATGGAGCGAATGGACATGCCGGTCTGCGGCAGGGGTTGGCCGACGTTGTTGCAGATGTCATCGAGGCTGTCGTCGAAGTGGTGCTGGGTGACCACGGGCGAGACCTCGGTCTGGCCATAGACGGTCTCGAAATCGCACTCGAAGGTGGCTTTCACCCGGCGCACCAACTCGGGTGCCACCATGGAGCCGCCGGAGATCACCATGCGCACCGAGGAAACGTCGCGCGGCGCCTGCTCCATAACTTCCAGCATGGCCACCAGCATGGTGGGAACGCCGACCAGCGCCGTCATGCCTTCGCGCTCCATCAGCTCCAGCACGCCGGAGGGCTCGAAGACCTTGACCATCAGCAAACGGCAAGCCATCTGCAAACACCCCAGCGAGATGATGCCGCAGCCCGAGGTGTGGAACATGGGCATGAAGTTGCCCCAGGTGGCGTCGGCTCCGATATGGGCCCGCTTGGCCACCAGGCGGGCGTTGTTGGTCAGGCCGCGATGCGGCAGCACGGCGCCCTTGGGAAAGCCGGTGGTGCCCGAGGTGTACTGGATCTGGGCCGCATCGTCGGGCGTTGTCTGGGGCAGCACCGGCGTTCTTTGGCCCTGGCGATGGAGCGCCTCAGTGTCGTCCATGTCGACGATCTCGCGTACCGCTTCCAGGCCCCGGCAGGCCTCGACGGCGATCTCGGCCATGGGGTTGCCGCGATAGCTGGCCACCGAAAAAAGCGCCACGGAGCCCGATTGTTCGAGTACGTAGCGCAGCTCACTTGCCTGATAGGCGGGGTTGGCGGTAACCAGAACGATGCCGGCCAGGGCACAGGCGTACTCCACCAACAGCCACTCCGGCACGTTGGGGGCCCACACCGTGAGGCGCTCGCCGGGCGCGAAGCGGCTCGCCAGCGCCAGCGCCAGCTTCTCGCTGTCAGCCAGCAGCTGGCCGTAGGTCCAGCGGCGGCCGTTCTTGAAATCCATATCGATCTCGAGCATGGCCGGCGCCTCGGGATGGTCGGCCGCGGTCTGGCGCAAGAGATCGCCGACGGTGGTTTCCAGGACCACGTCGTCGTCCTGAGGCGGCACCAGGGATTCGCTTAGATCCAACGGATACATGATTTTACCGGTCCGGTTTGTTCGCTAGGTTGCGCGTTCGCAAGGATGGTATGTGGCGCCGCCGACCAGGGCAACACCCCTCCCCGGCGATCTTCGGTGCGTATGGATTCCTGATCCCCCGGCGCCTATTCTGGCACCAGCAGGAGGTAACATCATGATCACCGGAAACCAATACCGCGCCTCGTTGGCTGACGGCAGGGCCACCTTTTTCGAGGGCGAGCGGGTCGAGGATCTGCCGGGTCATCCCGTGCTGGGCAGTGCCGTCAACACCGTGGCCGCCTGCTACGACCGTTTCTACGACCCCGCGCCCGGGGCGCTGAGCCCGTTGATGACCATCCCCCGTTCGGCAGACGATCTCAAGGCACGACTGCCCATCCTGCACCAGGCCGACCTCTTGGCCCACACCACCCAGCAATCGATCATGACCCTGATTACGGCGGCCGGCCGCATGCCCGATCTTCCCCACTACGGCGAGCGCATCGGTGCCTACGTCGATGAGCTGCAAAGCCGCGACGCCCGCGTCGCCGAGTGCATCACCGACGCCAAGGGCGACCGCGGCCTCTCGCCAGGCAAGCAGCCGGACGCCGACGTCTACACCCACGTCGTCGAACGGCGTTCAGATGGCGTCGTCATCCGCGGCGCCAAGCTGCACATCTCGGGTGCCTCGCTGGCCCACGAGCTGATGGTCATCCCGACCAAAGCCATGAAGGAGGGCGAGGAAGACTACGCCATCGCCTGCGCCGTGCCGGTGAATGCCCCAGGGTTAAGCATCGTCGACGTGAGCTATGCGCCGCGCCACAGCGACGACCGCGCCTTCCCCATCACCTCGAAAAAACAATGCCCCGAGGGTTTTGTCATTTTCGATGACGTGTTCGTGCCCACAGAGCGCATCTTCCTCGATGGCGAGGTCCAATACGCCGCCATTTTCGCCCATTCGCTGGGGCTCTGGGAACGCCTGGGCGGGCTCTCCTTCATGGCCGACGAGGCCGACGAGCTGGTCGGCTTCGGCCAACTGATCGCCGAGGCCAACGGGCTCGAAGGCGCGCCGCACATCCGCGAAAAGATCTCCGACATGATCATCCACACGACGCTGATCCGGGGCTCGCTCGAGGCCGCCATCCACAACTGCAAGATCGGCCCCGGTGGCGAAGCCTTTCCCGACGAGCTTTTCACCAACGCCGGCAAATACCACGGCGCCGCCAACTACAGCCAGATGGTGCGCCACCTGCACGACATCGCCGGCGCCTCGACGGTGACCGCCCCGGCCATATCGGACCTCGAGAACAACGAGGTCGGTGCCCTGGTGCGCAAGTACATGGCCGGTGCCGAAGGCGTCGACGGCGAATACCGCTTGCGCCTCTATCACGCCATCCGCGACCTCACGGCCGATTCCTACGGCGGCTGGAAGCAGGTCGCCAACCTGCAATCGGGCGGCGGCCTTTATGCCCAGCGCATCGTCACGCGCAAGCACTACGATCTCGATCGGGCCAAGCAACGCGCGCTGGAGATCGCCGGCATGGCGGAACAGGGCGACTGAAGCGGCAGGCCCCTGCCCTAACGGTTCAGGTATTCCCGGATCCTGGCGGCGATGCGTTCGGCCCGTTGGGCCCGGTGGAAGGTGGTGAGCAGCTTGCCGTCGGCGTCGATCAGGTAATAAAGCGCCGTGTGGCTGAAGACGTATTCGCTGTCGTCGTCATCGTCTTCTTCTTTTTCGTCCTCGTCCTCGTCCTCATCCTCATCCTCGTCGTCATCGCTGGGCGGCAGAAAAAACTTCATGGCCCGCACACGGAAGGCCTTGCGGGCGCGTTTGAGTTCGACCGGCGTGCCGGTCAGCCCGATCATGCGGGGGTGGAAGTGGCCGACGTAGTCCGCCATCACCGCCACCGTGTCGCGCCCAGGATCGATAGTGATGAAGATCGGTGTCACCCGTCCATCCAGCTCAGCCAAATCCTCGACGGTGCGGGTGATGACCTGAAGGTCGGTGGGGCAGATGTCGGGGCAATGGGTATAGCCGAAGTAAATCAGCAGGAACTGGCCGAGAAAGCGCTCCTCGGTAACGGCCTGGCCGCGGTGATCGGTGAAGGTCAGGGGCTTGCCCTCGGCATCGACCAGTGCCGGAGATCGGTCCTTTTCGTCTTCGTAGGCCGCCGCCGGAAACGTGCTCCAGGCCAGGGCGCCGGCCAGAGCGAAAGCCGTGAGACGTCTCATGCCACCAATATCGTCTAGCCGCAGCGCACCGTCAGCCCGCCATCGACCACCAGTTCCGCGCCGGTGACGTATTTGGCCTCGTCGGAAGCCAGGAAAAGCGAGGCATAGGCCACGTCCCAGGCGTCCCCCATGTGGCCCATGGGGCACATGGCGTGGCGCGCCGCCACGGTTTTCTCGGCATCGCCGGCGTCGAACTGGTGGGTGACGCGAGCCCTCACCAGCGGCGTATCCATCAGGCCCGGCGCCACGCTGTTGCAGCGAATGCCCCGGGCCGCGTATTCCAGCGCCACCACCCGGGTCATCTGCGTCAGGCCCGCCTTGGCGGCCTGGTAGGACACCATGTTGCGCCCGAAATAGCGCATGCCGGCCACCGAGGAGACGTTGACGATGGCGCCGGCGCCCTGGCGCGCCATCACCGGCAGCACGTGCTTGAGGCCGAGAAAAGCGGTTTTCAGATTGAAATCGATGTTGGCGTCCCAGACCGCCTCGTCCATTTCCACCGGACCGCCGGGCTCGGAGCCGCCGACGTTCTGTTGCAATACGTCGATGCGGCCATAGGCCTCGAGGCAGGCGGCGACCATGGCCTCGACCGAGGCCGTATCGGTGGCGTCGGCCTGATGCGCCGTGACGGTGCCGCCCTCGCCTTCGATGATGGCCGAGGTTTCGGCCGCGGCGTCGGGGTTGATGTCGGCGGCGAAGATGCGAGCCCCCTCGCGGGCGAACAGCACCGCCGCCGCCTTGCCGTTGCCCCAGCCCTCGCCGACCGAGCCGGCACCGACGACCAGAGCGACCTTGTCCGCGAGACGTCCAGGCATGGTTTTCTCCCTAAACTACGATCTCATCGTCGGTGAAAAAGAAGGCGATCTCCTGGGCCGCGTTCTCGGCCGAATCGGAGCCATGCACGGAATTGGCCTCCTTCGATTCGGCCAGGTCCTTGCGAATGGTGCCGTCGGCCGCCTCGGCCGGGTCGGTGGCGCCCATGATCTCGCGGTTGCGGGCGACGGCGTTTTCGCCCTCCAGCACCTGCACCACCACCGGGCCCGAGGTCATGAAGTCGCAGAGCGAGGCGAAGAACGGCCGCTCCTTGTGCACGGCGTAGAAAGCTTCTGCGCGTTCGCGCGACAATTTCAGGCGGCGCTGCGCGATGATGGCCAGGCCGGCCGTCTCGAAGCGGCTGTTGATGCGGCCGGTGATGTTGCGGCGCGTAGCGTCGGGCTTGATGATCGAAAGCGTGCGTTCGAGGGCCATGGCTGCAGGAGACTCCGTGTTAAAGGGGATCGGCGCGCGGTTTATAGCCGCTTCCCGCCGGGGCCGCCAGCGTGCTATGAGGCGCGGCCATGTTGCGCATCAACCAACTCGTCTATCGCATCGCCGGGCGCACGCTGTTTGACGACACCAGCGTACACCTGCCGGCCGGCCACCGCATCGGTCTGGTGGGCCGTAACGGCAGCGGCAAGAGCACGCTGTTGCATCTCGTCGAGGGTGGTTTGCAAGCCGACGGCGGCAGCCTGGAGCGCCGCGCCGGCAGCCGCCTGGCAAGTCTGGCCCAGGAAGCACCCTCGGGCCCCAGCAGCCTGATCGATACGGTGCTGGCCGCCGATCTTGAGCGCAACGCCCTGCTCGACGAAGCCGAAAGCGCATTGGACCCCGGACGCATAGCCGAAATCCACACCCGGTTGGCCGACATCGGTGCCCACACGGCAGCGGCCCGGGCAGCTGCCATCCTGGCCGGGCTGGGATTTACTCAGGCTGAGCTCGCGCGACCGCTCGACGACTTTTCCGGCGGCTGGCGCATGCGAGTGGCCCTGGCGGCGACGCTCTTTCTCGAGCCTGACCTCTTGCTGCTCGACGAGCCGACCAATCATCTTGATCTGGAAGCCGTGCTGTGGCTGGAGAACCACCTGGCCGGCTATCCCCACACGGTGATCGTGGTGAGCCACGAACGTGACCTACTGAACCGGGCCGTCGACCATATCTTGCATCTGGAAAAGCAGAAACTGACGCTCTATCGCGGCGGCTACGACGCCTTCGAGCGTACCCGGCGGTTGCGCCTGGAGGGCCAGACCAAGGCGCGCCAGCGCGAGCTGCGCCAGCGCCGCCACATCCAGGCCTTCGTCGATCGCTTTCGCTACAAGGCGACCAAGGCCCGCCAGGCCCAGAGCCGGATGAAAATGCTGGAACGCATGGAGCCCATCGCCGCGGTGATGGAGGAGCGCACGGTACCGCTCTCTTTCCCCGAGCCCAAGGAGGCGGCACCGCCGCTGGTCTCGCTGAGCGGCGTGAGTGTGGGCTACGCGCCCGGCCAGCCGGTGCTCAGCGGCCTCGACCTGCGCCTCGATCCCGACGACCGCATTGCCTTGCTGGGCGCCAACGGCAACGGCAAGTCGACCTTCGCCAAACTGCTGGCCGGCCGCCTGCAGGCCGAGGCAGGCAAGCTTACCCGTCATCGCCAGCTCGCCGTGGGCTATTTCGCTCAGCACCAGTTGGAGGAACTATCAGCCGCCGCCACCCCGCTGGCCCACCTCGGCCGGCTTATGCCCAAGGCGCCCGACGAGCTGTTGCGCACTCGGCTGGGCGGCTTCGGCTTCGGCGTCGACAAAGCCCAGGTCGCCGTGGCTCAGCTTTCGGGCGGCGAAAAGGCGCGTCTGCTGTTGGCGCTGGCCAGCCATGCGGCGCCGCAACTATTGGTGCTCGACGAGCCCAGCAACCACCTCGACGTCGATTCCCGCGAGGCCCTGGTCCAGGCCCTGAACGAATATCAGGGGGCCGTGCTGCTGATTAGCCACGACGCCCACTTGGTCGAGCTTTGCGCCGATCGTCTTTGGCTGGTAGCCGAGGGCAGTGTCAAGCCTTACGAGGGCTCGCTTGGCGACTATCGCGAATTGGCCTTGGCCCAGCGCAAAGGTCCGGCCAAAAAGGCCGAAAACGGTACCCCCAAGGCCGGCCACGATCGCCGACGGCAGCGCCAGGACAAGGCCCGGGCCCGGGCAGCGCTGACCCCCTTGCGCCAGGCCGCCCGCCAGGCCGAAGCCGAGGTCGAGCGCCTGACGGCCGAGGTCGCTGCCTTCGACGCGGCGTTGGCGGAGGGTGCCGAATATGACCCACGGCACGGCGCCCTGGCCCGCCAGTTGGCCCGCGCCGAGGCGCACTGGCTCGAGGCCACCGAGGCACTGGAGACGGCGGCGAAGGCGTAGTCTGGATTCTGGGGCTGAATTCAGCCCGGCCGCCGGGCGATCATGTCGATCAGGGCCGAGAGGCCGGCATGACCGCTGCCTTCATCGACGACGCTGTCGTGTTCTTCGAGATGCCGGATATCGAAATCGGCGAAGGCGGCGCGCAACAGGTCGCTGGTGTACATGTTCTCCGCCTGAGGCGGGCCGCCTGTCTTGTAATCCACCTGTTCCGGCCGATAGCCCTGCATCACCACCAGGCCACCGGGCTTCACCAACCGCTTGAGGGTGTCGAACAGAAGTGTGCGTTTGTCCGGCGGCGCGAACTGAATGAAAATCGCCAGCACGATGTCCCAGGCGCCATCGTCGCCTTGCCACTGGTAGACGTCGCCTTGCTCGAAGTCGATTTCGACGTTGAATTCCTGGGCCAGGCGACGGGCCTTTTCCTGGGCCGGGGCGGAAAAATCCACGGATCTGACGCGGGCGCCCTGACGGGCGGCGAAAACGCCATTGCGGCCCTCGCCATCGGCAATCGCCAGCACCTCTTGACCGGGCTTGAACAGATGGGCCTGTGATCTGACGAAGGCGTTGGGTTCGCGGCCGAAAAGATAGCCCTCGGCCTGGTATCGTTGGTTCCAGAAATCCTGCGGCGTGTCGTTCATTGTTCCCCCTAGCTGGTTCAGCCCTACCAAGTAGGGATTTATGCGCCATCGGCCAGTTTTTTCCGAACCAGAACCTGTGCCGGCCGGCGAACCGGTTACCGCCCCGTTACTACTTGCAAATTAATCGCAATCAGCCAATGTCGGGTTTTTCAGGAAACCCACCCGCACCGAGGTGCCCCATGACGCTGAGCGTCCGTCCCGTCGTCAATATCGTGCGTTCGCTGGAAACCCGAGACGGAGCCGGGGTGCGCATTCGCCGCACCATCGGCGGCCCCCTCCAGGAAAACCTCGATCCCTTCCTGCTGCTCGACGAATTCGGCTCGGACGATAGCGCCGACTACATCGCCGGCTTTGGCGCTCATTGACCCGCGCTAGCGATGATCCGCCACCGGCTTGATCCCGAGATGATAAAGCTGGGGCCTCTGGGCCGCCATGTTGAGGACCACGTCGCGAAGCGAATGGCGTCCCGAAAGCTGGCCCATCGACAGCGCCACAAACTGCGACCAGCGGCTCATCGAACGCAG
>JASLXG010000058.1 GCA_030740435.1 Alphaproteobacteria bacterium
AGCGTTCCCGAACTGGAGGCGGCCATCGACGACTACCTCGCCAAGCACAACCAAACACCCAAACCCTTCGTCTGGACCGCCACAGCCCAAAGCATTCTCGGAAAGGTCGATCGGGCACGACAGGCGCTTATCCAGGTGAAATCGGGTAACTCATAAATGAGTCGGAACACTAGCTTGCTCGGTCAAAACGTTGGTGCCGGGCACAGGGTCGAATTTGTAGTGGGATGCCCGATTTGCTAGCATTGTCGGCGATGGGACGGCAATACCATTTCCACGAAGTTGGATGTCAGATGGGGAATGACGGTTTGAGCAATTACCCGAGTAACGAGCCGGTTCGTCTTTCGCTGGAAAATCAGCCAAGTCGCGAGGGAAGATATAGCGACATTGGTGATTTACACCGCGAAAACGATGGTATTTGCGGTATCGAAATCCTCGACGATTTTGAACGCTTCAACCAGGCAAACGATATTTATACCCGGGGCCAGTGGGATTCCCGAATAAGGTCGGAAAAAGTTCTCAATTGGTTCAAGGGGATGTTCACCCCAGGTATAGGTGTCAAAAAAAGTGAAGGATATTCGGCCCGCGATTTCGCGTTGAAAAATGCCGGCTGGATGGCGACAAATCTGATTATCCAGCGTAGCCGTCATGCAGATCGGACCGATGGCTTTCTCGACTATATCGAGGAGTTTTGCCCGCCAAATCCAGAAAAAATGGAGATAGAATCAGTCGAGCAGATGACGGCCGAGCTCAAACACGCTTGTCTTATGTTTGGCGCTAGCGATGTGGGTATCACCGCTAACGATCCGAGGTGGCATTATACTAAGAATTTTTCCGCAAAATCCTTGACTGAAAAAGAATACGGAATTCCGGAAGATCTATCGAACGTTGTCGTCGTGTTGACGGAAATGGATTATGACGTCATTCGTACCTATCCATCTGCAACCGCCGGGGTGGCGGTTGGCAGCGGTTATTCACATGATTGTGCGATGACGTTGGCGATAGCCACATTCATTCAAAACATGGGTTACCGGGCAGTGGCGACTGTGAACGACACCTCGCAAGGTATTCCCTACGCGATACAAGCGGGACTAGGCGAATACGGCCGCAGTGGCATGCTGATCCACCCCAAGTTTGGACCACGGACGAGGATTGGGCGCATTCATACGGATCTGCCACTGAATCATGATAAGCCGATGCGATTTGGCGTGCGGGAGTTTTGTGAGATTTGCCGTCGGTGTTCTGATGGCTGTCCACCAAAAGCGATCCCCGCGAGTCCGCCCCAAGATGAGATTATCAATCAGTCGAATATCATAGGTATTCGAAAATGGACGGTCGACGCAGAGAAGTGTTTTCAATTCTGGGTTAATCAAGGAACTGAATGCGGCGTATGTATTCGCGATTGCCCCTATAACAAGGATTCCGACAGTCTGTTGACACGGCACTACTACAAGATGTGGACAAACCTGGCGTCATCGCCTTTCAAAAAGCTCGCTTTGTGGATGGATATCAAGCTTGGCTTTGGCGGCAGGTTGCGCCCCAACGAATATTGGAAAACCAAATTGCGCGAGTAAAACTAGATCGCTGTAACCGGGGGAATTATGGATAAGCGTACATTTGGTCAAATTCTAACTGCAAATACGATCCATCACGGAAGTCGCCTTGCAATTGTCGAAGGGCAAAGCCGGTGGACCTATGGTGAATTTGGTGCGCGCGTCCAAAGATTGGCGAGTGTTTTGGTGGACAAAGGATTATCTCCGGGCGACCGCTTTGCTGTTTTTGCCAAAAACAGCCGATCCTTCGAAGAATTGCGCTGGGCTGGATTTGTCAGCGGTATCGTTCCGGTGGCGGTCAATTGGCGGCTCGCGCCACCAGAGATCGAACACGTGCTCGCTGATTCCGGCTGTGATACTATTTTCCTGGATAGTGAGTTCGTCGACGTGTTTGACCACCCCACTTTGAGAAATTGGCAAGACGGGATGCAGCAAATTGGACCTGAACTGGAAGCGTCGATTATTCAAGCGGCGCCTGCCAAAATAGATCACGAAATTGATCCAGATAGCGACGCGATGCTGTTCTATACAGGTGGTACGACCGGGCGCAGTAAGGGGGTGAGGCTCAGCCATTGGAATATTATTTCATGCGGCATGGCGTTCGGTCTGGGGATTCGACCGCGCTCCGACGACGTTTTTCTCCACGCTGCACCAATGTTTCATTCGGCGGACTTGTTGGCAACTGCTTGGTTTCTCAATGGGGCAGCGCACTGTTACCTGCCAGCCTTTTCTCCTGCCGGTTTCCTCCAATGTGTTGCTGAGAATAAAGTGAATGCGACTGTAACGGTACCTGCCATGTTGATGGCTATTGTCGGCGGAAACGATCTCGTAAATGCCGACATATCTTCTATAAAAACCCTGATTTATGGTGCTTCGCCGATGGCTTTTGAGTGGATTGAGAAAGTTGCTAAAGGGTTCCCGAATGTCGATTTTCTCAATTGCTATGGCTTGACGGAAGCGGCTCCGGATTTGACGATTTTCGAAGCTCAGGAATTTCGGACAGCGATCGAAAGCGGCGAGCGCAAGGGCATTGTCACTTCGGTTGGAAAGCCGAATTCTCTGGTCGATTTACGCGTCGTCGACTCCGATGGTGCGGTTGTCCCGCCGGGAGGAATTGGCGAGCTATGGGCCCGGGGGCCGAACATCATGAAAGGCTATCTGAATTTGCCCGAAGAAACGGCTTCGGCCATCTCCGACGGCTGGCTTCATACCGGTGACATGGCCCGCATCGATGCCGGGGGCTACGTTTTTTTGCTCGACCGCCTGAAAGATCTGATTATCAGCGGCGGTGAAAATGTCTATTCGTCCGAGGTTGAAGCGGCCTTGCACCGTCACCCTTCGGTTCTTGAGGCCGCCATTATTGGTGTTCCGGATGAGCGGCTCGGTGAGGCATTATTTGGCGTCGTTGTGTTGCATCCGAAGTGTGAAGTGACAGCCGAGGAATTGATCGCGCATTGTCGTGATTTGATCGGCGGCTACAAAATCCCCCGGCGCTATGCCTTTGTCGAAGCGCTACCCAAAAGTGCGCTTGGTAAGGTCTTGAAAGCGGAATTGAGAGATCAATATTCATGAGAATTCGGTGCGTATTCCGCGGGATTGATCCTGGCATTCTCTAGGCATATCGAAGGCTACCGGCACGAAGACGAAATGCGGCTTCGGTTGGCCGGCGCTAGATCGCTCTGGGTCAATCGCGTCGTTTCGGTCTCGACTGTCCCACGCCTGCTTTCCTGCGGGCACCGGACTTGGCGGCTGACACTGGATCACAAAATCAGGGCTGACCCACGGCCCATTCACGGAAAGACGGCCACCCGGCCGCCTTTCTTTGTAGCGGCGGGGACGGCACGGTGTGGGCAGGCCCAAGACGGTGCGAAAGACCATCGACACAGGCCGAAAACCGCGCCGCAAGAGAATCAGCTAGTATTGTCACTCCGTAGGGATAGACGGGAGCCCTATCGATGCAAACGGCCTATGACCTGATCTGGCTTTCCGCCGAACGCACGCCCGACCATCTGGCCCTGGTCGATGACCTAACCGAACGGGCCTTGAGCTACCGCGCCCTGATCGAGGAGATCGACGCCGTCGCTGCGGGCCTGGCGGAGCGGGGCGTGACGGCGGGTCAACGCGTGGCCACAGCGCTGCCCGGCCTGTTCGACCATGGCGTTGTGACGCTGGCGCTGCAGCGCCTCGGCGCGGTCCCGGCCCTGATGAACTTCCGCCTCGATGCCGCTGACATCGCCGGCCTGATCCGCCAGGGCGGCATCGGCGGCGCGGTCATTCCCTCGGATCCGGATCTGGCAGCGGCCATGGCCGGCGAGCTGCCCGACGGTGCCCCGCTGCTGGCCGTCGGCGGCGCCGTCGGCCCGGCCTCGGACTACGCCGCCTGCCGCGGCGACCCGGCGCAGCTGCTGCCGCTGCCGCGGCCAGGAAGGGAGGACGAGGCCTTCATCTTCTACACTTCCGGCACGACCGGCCTGCCCAAGGGGGTGGTCCTGGCGCAGCGCACCACCGAGCACCGCATCCTCTGGCTCTCAACCCAGGCCGGGCTGCGCCACGGCAACCACAACCGGGCGCTCGGCTTCATGCCGCTTTCCCACGCTATCGGCTATTACGGCGTGTTCCTGGCGACACTGGGCTTGGGCGGTACCTACTACGTGATGTCTGCCTTCCAGCCTCAGAAGGCGGTGGAGATGGCGGAGCGCTACGCCATAACCTACATGTTCGCCATTCCGACGCTCTACCACGCCATGACCATGGCGCCCGGCTACGCACCGGAAAGGCTCGCGTCGCTGGAAGTGGTGCTCTACGGCGGCGCCGCCATCGAGCCCGAGCTGGTCCGCCACATGGACGACAACTGGGGCGGCACCGTGCGCCACATCTACGGCACCACGGAGACCATGTGCTCGCTCTACAACCCGGACCCGGTGGAGGCGCCGGCCAAGCTCCGGCCGGGATTCTATTCGCGCACCCGGGCGATCCAGTTGGGAGGCGGGCCCGACGATCTCGTGGCTGCCGGCGAGGAAGGCGAGCTGATCATCGACGCCACTGCCGACACCATCTTCTCGGGTTACCTGAACCGCCCCGAAGCCAGCGCCAAGAAGATGAAGGACGGCTGGTACTGGTCTGGCGACATTGTCGTCGCCGAGCCGGACGGGGACCTGACGCTTTGCGGCCGGGTCGACGACATGATCCGCAGCGGTGGCGAGAGCCTGCATCCCGAGGAGGTGGAGGCTGTACTCGACCTCCATCCCGGCGTCGCCGAATCCTCGGTAATCGGCCTCGACGATCCTCACTGGGGCCAGATCGTCGTCGCCTGTGTGGTACGCTCCGACGATGAGGTCGACGTCGCCGCCCTCGATGCCCACTGCCGCGCCAGTTCCCTGGCCGGCTACAAGCGGCCGAAAGCCTACCTGACGGTTTCGTCGCTGCCCCGGAACGCAGCGGGAAAGGTGTTGCGACGGCTCTTGCGAGATACCGCGGCAGACGCCCGGAAGGGAAGCGACGAGGCCGTCTTCGAGGCCGTGGTGTCGTGAGACGGAGTTGAAGGGGTCGTGTCCCCGGGTTCCACCGGGTCCCCGTTTTCCTTGCAAAGCATAGGAATCGCAATTCGGTGGAACATTTCGTACCGAATTGCGGTCGGCCAAAGGTCCGTTCTGGGTCACGAACGTCATTTGTCAACGGCGGAGTAAATCCAGTCCACCGGGGCGGAGTAAAATCAGTCCACCTTGGCTGACGACGGGCGCCTCTTCAAATTAATTCCCAACAAACACTCTCCTGAGGCAAAGCTGACCGGCCCTCGTCGTTACACCATCCCAGGGGAGATAGCTCCCTACGTCCTGCGGGTGGGGTGAGCATCGGCTCGGTGCAGAGGGTGGTGGCCCAACAGGCTGCTTGAGGCATTGAAATCACCGACGCTCTGTCTACATGTACGCCATGCTGTCAGCGATACTTCAAGAACCGCCGCCCGATGCCTCCCTGAACGAGTGGCTCGAGTTCCTTCATCAACTCGATGATTTGTCCAATGACGGTGCAGTCGCCGGCCTGCGGGCCGATGCAGAGAAAATGATCCTAGAACTGGAGGGGCGGGCTGCATAGCTGCCTTTGTCGCAGTCACGCTGACCAGGCGCTGTACATCCTCCGCTTCTGCCGTCGATAGGCCTCGGCATAACGGTCCAGCACCGGCTCTGGCGATGCCACAGGGCTGGCGAAGTTGAGGGCCAGGGCATCGCCCTCATCGGGGGACCTGATGCCGCGCCGCTTCATGTCTTCTTTCTTTTCCAGCTTGAGGCGCGTGTTGCTGTCGAAGGCATATGACGGCCCCGTCAGGTCGGCGTGGAGGCTGTCGCGGTCGGGAATTGATACCGGCCCATACTGTGACCCCCTCTTCATCCCCAATGGAGAAGAGGTTGCCAAACCCCTCCCGCGCCTCGCGCTGGAACGCCTCTCCGAAGGACGGGTACGGGATACGTCGAGGTAGGCGATGACGGCGCGCAAGCCGATCTGTTCGCTGGCATCCAGGACCCGGAACTCGCTGGCGTCGGCCTGGGCCTTGGCCAGCGAAAAGGCGTTCTCGGTGGCCTCGCCGTCGAATAGCAATTGGCTCATGGTCAGGCTGCTCTCGCCGCGCCACAGGTTGACGCTGTTGTGGCCGCGCCCGGTTCTGGCCCGGGTCGAGGAATTGTTGGTGCGGGCGCCGCCGGCGGCCAGGCGGGCATCCAGCGTCGGCAGAAAACCAGCCCGGGCTACATCCACGTTGCGATCGGCAGAACCCAGCAGGCATGTGCCGCCCTGACCGTCGGATGGCCGCGGATGGCCCTCTGAACGATGTCCTCCAGCGTGATGGCCGGCACCTCCTTGGGATCGCCCGGCGGCGCCGGAACGGCCGCTGGGGGAGCCCTTTTCTTCACCGCCCGGCCACCGTCGTCAGGGCTGGGGGGCGGCTTCGGCACCGCCGCCTTGGCGGCTTTCGGCGCCGCCCCCTTGTCGGCCCCATCCATCAGCCGCTTGGCCATTTCGACGCCCCCCCTGGGCGGCGCCTTGAGCTTCGCCCCGGCCTGCGGCTGGGGCCGCCGCAACAGCGATTTCGGAGCCCCCGGCGCCGCTTTCAGTGCCACTTTCGGTACTTTTTCCGATCCTTTCCCGGCGCCGGCCGGCGCCGCATCCTCGGGCGGCTCGGGTTCGAAATCCGCCATCACCCGCGGCGGTTGGCCGATCGCCACCCTGGCCGTGCGCCAGAGCCGATCCTGGGGCCCGGCGCCGGCCACCAGGTCGAGCACGACACGATGGCCACCATGCTTGTCGGGTGCGAGGAGGAAGGCTTGGCGCACCCGTGCCGCCGCCTTGGTATCGACATAAAGGTCGGCGCCAAGCTGGTTGGGCCGGCTCTCGACGCGCCAGCTGCCGATCAGACCGCGGCCCCGGCGCGGGGCGGCGTTGCCGGACCAGTCGGCGTCCGGCAGGTGAATGCGCAACACCCGGCCCCCCTTGCTGAAACGGTAGGCGAAACCGGCAACTTCGGAGAGATCGATTACCAGGCGCGTCTTGCCGGGATGCTGGCCCAAGCGGATGGCGGAGATGGTCGGCAGGCCGCCGTCTTGGGCGGCGGCGGGGGCCACCACCGCCGGCCCCGCCAACAAGGCGACGGCCAAGCCTGCCGCCACCAGCAGGCTCGGTAAGGCCGCCCGCTCCATCGCCCGTGCCCTGGCCACGGCCAAGTTCAAACCCCCGCTGCCAGGGGCCGCCGGCCCTGTTTGGTATTCTTGTCGCCGCGAAAGGCGCCTCTCATGGCTGGGGATCCCTTGCATCTAGCTGACGGTGAGTTGCGAGATGTCGGAATCGATCAGCAACGTGGCACTGCCGATCTTGTAGGAGGCGAAGTGGATGCCGTCGACCACCGTGGTACCACTGCCGGTCCAGCCCTGGCCCGTCGAACTCACCACGTCACCCGTGCCGCCCAGCACCTTGAGGGTGTTGGAGGTGTCGGAGATATCGAGCACGTCAGAGAGCTCGAGCGTCAGCGTGTTGCTGCCCGCGCTGCCCAAATCGATGGTCTCGATACCGGCGATCTTGTTGTTGCTCAGCGCCGTCAAATCGAGGTTGCCGGCATCCAGGCGCAGCGTATCGCTGCCCGAGCCGCCGTCGAGGCGGCGGAAGCCGGCATCGGAAACCGCGAGGGTGTCGTCGCCGCGGCCGCCGGCCATGGCGTCGACGCCGCCGAGCCCGACCAGCAGGTCGTCGCCCAGCCCGCTCACCATGGCATCGGCCGCCGTGGTCCCGGTCAGCGTATCGGCGCCAGTGGTACCCAGCCGCGTCACGGAATTGGTGAAATCGGCGCCATATACCACGTAACTCTCGCCGGCCCCCAGGGCGGCGCCGACGTCGGCATCGTAAGCCCCGATGATGAGATCATCGAAGCCGTCACCGTTGATGTCTCCCGCCGCCGCCACCGCGTGGCCGCTGGCGTCGCCGGCATCGCGACCGTCGAGCCGGAAGCCGTTGCTGCCATTCAGCGAGGAAAGCGCCAAGGATCCCGACAAGCCCACGCCCGTGCCGCCGAACACCAGGTAGCTTTCGCCGGCCGAGGCGTGGCCGCCCGGGTCGGCATGATGGGCGCCGATGATCAGGTCGTCGAAGCCGTCGGCGTTGACGTCGCCGGCCGAGGCCACGGAGTGGCCGCTCAAGTCGCCGGCATCGCTGCCGTCGAGCCGGAATCCGGTGGTGCCGTCGAGCGCGGACAGCGCCAGCGAGCCACCCGCGCCGACGCTGGCGCCGCCATAGACGAGGTAACTCTCGCCGGCTCCGAGGGCGCCGTGCGGGTCGGCGTTCTGGGCCGCGATGATCAGGTCATCGTAGCCGTCGCCGTTGAAGTCGCCGGCCGAACTGACGGAGAAACCGCTGCGGTCGTGGGCGTCGATGCCATCGATGCGGAAGCCTGTGGTGCCGTCCAGCGCCGATAGCGCCAGCGCGCCGGCCGAGCCGACAGTGGCGCTGCCGAAGACGACGTAGCTCTCGCCGGCATCGGCTATGGCGCCCACGTCAGCCCGATGGGCGCCGATGACCAGATCATCGTAACCGTCACCGTTGAGATCGCCGGCCGCCGCCAGCGCACTGCCGCTCAAGTCGTTGGCATCCTTGCCGTCGAGCCGGAAGCCGGTGGTGCCGTCCAGCGCCGAAAGTGCCACCAGGCCGCCCGAGCCGAGACGCTGGCGCCACCGAACACGACGTAGCTCTCGCCGGCCCGGCTGGCGCCGTGGGGGTCGACATCCTCGGCCCCGATGATCAGGTCATCGTAGCCGTCGCCGTTGAGGTCGCCGGCCGAGGCCACGAATTCGCCGCTCTGGTCGCCGGCATCCTTGCCCTCGAGCTTGAAGCCGTTGGTCCCGTCGAGCGAGGAAAGCGCCAGCGTGCCGCCGGCAACGACGCCCGCGGCGCCGAAGACGACGTAGCTCTCGCCGGCCTGGCTGGCGGCATGCGGCGCCGCGCCTTCGGCGCCGATGATGATGTCATCGTAACCGTCGCCGTTGAGGTCGCCGACGGAACTTATCGAGGTGCCGCTTAGATCACCCGGGTCGATACCGTCGAGCCGGAATCCGTTGGCGCCGGAGAGCGACAACAGCGCCAGCGTGCCGCCTGCGGCGACGCTGGCGCCGCCGAAGACGACGTAGCTTTCGCCGGCTGAGGTGCGGCCGCCGGGGTCGGCGCCGTGGGCCCCGATGATCAGGTCGTCATAGCCGTCGCCGTTGAAGTCGCCGGCCGAGGCCACGGCATCGCCGCTGAAGTCACCGCCGTCGATACCATCGATGCGGAAGCCCGTAGTGCCGTCGAGCGAGGCCAGCGCCAGCGCGCCGTCGGCGATCAGCAGGCTGGCCGCCGACTGGGCCGGGCTGACGGCCGTGAGATCGGCCGAGATATGATTGTCAATCAGGGCCACGGCGGCGCCGGAAGTGTATTTGGCATAGACGGCACCGTCGATGGTCCGGCTGCCGGCCTGGGTCCAGACGCCTTCCAGCTTGTTCGAGGTAGGAATCGTAGCTGTGCACGCTGCCCGTGCCGCCCAGCGTTATGGCGGCGTCGTCGTTGTTCGCCAACAAACTCCCGGCGGCGTCAAAGAGCCAAACCTCGACGTCCACCGAATCGCCCTGGTTCTTGCCCAGATCGACGTCGAGGATGATCTTTTCGCCAGCCCGCAGCTCGATGGCATAGAAATCGCGGTCCTGGACCTCCTCGACGTGGGCCTCGATCTTGACCCGGGGCAGGGCCGCATTGCCGACCTCGGCCCCGGCGGCGATGGCGAAGGCCGAGCGCGGAATGACCTGGGCCCCGCTGATGGTGTCGTTGGCCAGGCTGCCGATGCGGTTACCAAAGAGCACGTCGTTGCCGTCGCCGCCCGCAATGGTGTCGTTGCCGCCGCCGCCCTCGATGGAATCGTCGTCGGTACCACCACTCAGCACGTCGTTGCCGCCGCCGCCGACCAGGCTCTTGGTGGCGCTGGTGGCAGGGAAAATCGTGGGCAGGTCAAGCGGCCCAAAGTGAGGCGCAGGCCCCGCGACGGGTAAGGGGCCCAGCGGGCCCAGGGGCCCAGGGGGCCCAGCGGACCGACGGGGCCGAGGGGACCGAACAGTCCAGGAGGACCCAGGGCAAAACCCGGGACCGGTCCCGGCCCGGGACCCACGCCTGGCAGCCCAAAGAGCTCGGGAAGTTCGTCAGGCGGGACGACATCTTCGCCCTCTGCCGCCGCTTCCCCGGCTTCACCCTCACCCTCCGTCGCCGCCTCCATCTCTTCCCCGGCGTCGTCATCGGCGTTTTGTTGCGCCCCTTGATCGGCGTCTTCGGCGCTCGGCTGGCCCCCGGGTTGCGATGGCTGGGGTGGCGGGGGCAGGATGGCCAGCCCGGCGCCGTAGCGCTGTTCGATCTCCGCCGCCGGCAGCAGCACCGGCGTCACCGGCGGCAGGTTGATGCCGAAGACGCTGGTGGTCTGGTTGGCGAGATTGAGGATCAGCGTGCCGGCGGCGTTGAACACCACGATCTCGCCGACCTCGCCGCCCGGCTCGGGCAACAGCGTGATGCTCTCGAGCTGGCCCTCGGGGCTGACGGCACCGGCGCCCTTGGTGCCGCGAATGCCGATGTTGGCCACCGGCGTGCGTATGACCATGGCGTCGGAGCCGCTGTAGGCGATCTGGCCGCTGGCGAAACTGAAGACGCCCTGGACCACCGAAAACATCGATCTGCCGCTCTCGGCGGCCGGGTCGAAGACCAGCTCGTCCAGCGCCAGACGACCATCGCCGCCCAGCGCAAAGGTCGAATCATCGACGAAGATGATGCTGACGCTGGCCTCGGGGCCGGTCTCGATGACGTCGCCCTGATGGACCGGATCGCCGATTTCCAGGCCGCCGCCGGTGCCATCGCTGTTCAAGGCAGTGACGTAGCCTTCCAACACCTCGACCCGGCCGATCGGCGTTTGGCCTTGTCCAGCCGCGGCCTGGGCATACTGGCCGGCGGCCTCGGGGCCGGCCAGGATTGCCGCCAGATCCGCCGGTATGCGGGCGCCTTGTTCGGTCAGCAGGTCCGGCGGGCTGTCGCCGGCGAAATAATCCCTGACGATGACACGATCGCCATTCCCACCGACCAGCAGCAGGTCCTGCCCGTCGCGCTCGAACTGCGCCGACAGCAGGAAGGTTCCGCCCGGGCTATGTGGGCCCCCGGTAATGACGAGCTGTTGGCTGCCCGCGGCATCGATGACCAGCGAGAATGGCGCCGGGGCGGGCGCCGGGGACGGCGCCGGCGTCAAACCCAGGCCGGGGCTCTCTGCGATGGCCTTCGCCAAAACTTCGTTGGCCCATTCGCGGTGAACGACAGACACGTTCAGAACCTACGTTCAGGGTTGCCCGCGGGCCAGCCTGCGGCGAGGCAACGATCGGACCTTGTCGGCGAGCGCTGAAATTCAGCTGAGTGCAGCACCGGACCCCCAAAATCACAGGACAAGAACTTCGCCCTTTTTTTCGCGACCGACGCCGCTCAACATACAACATGAAGCGCTTTGAAATCAACTGAGTAGCATATGTTGTAGGATGGCCTTGGCAGCCGGCAACGGCAAAGCCGGCCCAAGGTCGTTTCCCGGGGCCGCCGGACGATGTGGGAGACCTGGCGGGCTAGTGGAACGAGCCGCCGATCAGGTCGCGGGCGATGATCAGGCGCTGGATTTCGCTGGCACCCTCGCCGATGCGGCGGATGCGCATCTCGCGGTACCAGCGTTCGAAGGGGAAATCCTTGGTCACGCCGTAGCCGCCATGGATTTGTATGACGCGATCGACCACCCGGCTGCCGGCCTCGGTGGCGGCCAGTTTGGCCATCGCCGCCTCGGCCCGGAAGGGCTCGCCCCGCTCCGCCTTGTGGGCGGCGGCCAGGGTCAGCCAGCGTGAGGTGCGGATATCGAGCTCGTTGTCGATAATCATGTTCTGGATGGTCTGGCGGGTGGCCAGCAGATCGCCGAAGGTCTCGCGGATCTTGACGTATTCGATAGCCATATCCTGGGCCCGCTGGGCCACGCCGACACAGTTGGCGGCGTAGGGGATGCGGTTTTCGGTGAGGCGCTCGTTGGCGATGCCGAAGCCGCCGTCGACCTCGCCCAGCACGTTGGCCGCGGGCACCCGCATGTCCTCGAACTGCAATTCGGTGCCGTAGTAGGTGGAGCGCAGCGTGTGCACGACGCGGCGCACATGAAAGCCCGGCGTGTCGCTGTCGACGATGAAGCAAGTCACGCCGGCCCGACCCTTGTCCGGATTTGTGCGGGCGAAGACCAGGCCGAAATCGCCCTTGTCGGCGCCTGAGATGAAGATCTTCTGGCCGTTGATCAGCCAGTCGTCGCCGTCGGGCACCGCCCGGGTGCGGATGGCGCGGGCCGGGTCGGAGCCACCCGAGGGCTCGGTGAGGGCGAAAAAACCATGTTTTTCGCCGCGCAGCACGGGCCAGAGATAACGCTCCTTCTGCTCCTCGGAGGCGTCGTAGAGCTGGGCCAGGCCCATGCCGCCGAAGACGCCGTAACAGGGCGCGTAGAGCCCGGCGCGGTGCTGAGCCAACTCGAACGCCAGCAATGTCCGGGTCACCAGGTCGAGGCCCGAGCCGCCGTATTCCTCGGGCACGTCCATGTTATGAAGCCCCATCTCCTGGGTCAGGCCGACCAGGCGCTGGAAATCCGCTTCCGCCAGCTCGCCGGCGTCCGGGTCCATTTGCGCTTCCAAGGGATCGATTTCCTGGCGCACGAAGCGGCGCACCTGTTCGACCAGCAGGCGCTGTTCGTCGGAAAGCTCCAGATCCATGTGTTGTCTCCTAGCCCAGGCTCAAACGGCCGATGCGCCGCGGCCGGTGGCTCTCGTTGCCGGCCGGCAGCGCGCCGTGGTCGGCGACATGCACCCCCAACAGCTCTTCCCAGCGGCTCATGTACTGGTGGTTGACCTCGAGGCGAAAGCGAAAGCCTTTGCCGCGCGCCGCCAGTTGCTCGCGCAACTCGCCCTGCAAACCCCACAGACTGCGGCCGCCGGCATAGCCGATGTAGACCACTTGGCCCTCGCCGTCGGCGATCTGGTAGACGCCGAGATGGCCTCTCAATTCCTCGACCCCCTCGGCGCTCAGCGCCCGCCAGGGTTTTTCCAGACGTACCGCCACCGCCGGCGCCCTCCCCTACAGGCCTGAGAAATTCGCCTGCCGGCGTTCCATGCGCGCCGCCACCCCTTCGCGGGCATCGTCGCTGGTGCTGACCTGGCGCACCGTGGCGTTGAGATCGTCATAGGGCGTGGCATCGCGAAAGGCCATCTGCCGCACCAGGGTCTCTTTCATGATGCGCAGCGACATGGGCGCGTTGGCCGCCAGGCGGTCGATGATTTGCTGCGCCACGGCCGCCAATTCGGCGGCCGGGGCGACGCGGGCGATGATGCCTAAGTCGAACATGCGGCGGGCCGGCAAGGGATCGCCCAACAGCAGGATCTCGCGGGTGGCCACCGGCCCCGCCACCTCCATCAGTTTCTTGGCCAGGAACCAAGTCGGCGCCAGGCCGATCTGGGCCAGCGACATGCCGAAGATGGCCTCATCGCTGGCCACCACGAAATCGCAATGCAGAGCCAGCTCGTTGCCGCCGGCGATGGCCGGCCCGTGCACCACTGCCACCACCGGCAGGGGGAAGACCTCGACCGCGCGCAGCATGGTTTCGATCTCGGTGGTCTCGCCGAAAGCGTCTTGGCGCTGCGTCAGATCCATGCCGGAGCAAAAGGAAGGGCCGTTGCCGCGCAACACGGCGACCCGTTCGTGCTGCGCCGGATTGGGCGGAAAGGCCGCGATCAAGCCATCGATGGTCTCGCCGTCCAGGGCGTTCCGCCGCTCCGGACGGTTCAGCGTCACCGTCCGTACCGGACCCTCCACATCCACCAGAACCTTGCTCATGCCGCGCTCCCGTCGATCTTTGCTGGTTGCCAAGAGGCGACTATAGCAAAGCCGGTGAGAAATGCGGCCTAGTGGTGCGAACCAAACAGAAGAGACCTTCTGTTTGGTGTCTTGCGCACCACGATTCTTAAGAATCTAGTGGCCTTTCGATTCTACCGGATGGGCACCATCCGTTAGAATCGGACCACTAGGGCCCCGATGGTTTTTGCGACGGCACTTCACACAACGCAGCGATCAAATTACCACGAGCATCGTGGGCCCCGCACCTCTGCGCAGGTCTCCCGCAGGCTGACAACATGAGCAAACCCCCATTTCCCAGATGAACTCGTTAATCGATGCCCTGAGATGGAGATTATGCTATCATTTTAGTAGAGTATCAACCTCGTGGATGCACGCGCAAACGCCCTGAGTTCACTCACCCGCTGGCAGTTCGGCCCTGACTGGCCCGGACACCGTTGCGGTGCCAAGACACGGCGCGGGACTGCCTGTCTGAAACCTGCCCTCAGTGGCAAGAACCGTTGCCAGTTACATGGCGGCAAGAGCACCGGTGTTAAGGGTGCGCATAATGGCAATTTCCGGCATGGCGAATACACCGCAAAACGACGAGGGCACAAGCAAAGGCACGCATAACGGATCCCCCCAACCTGGATATCTGCCGCCACCAATGCAAAACATAGGCGCGCAGTCGGCGCCGGCAAAGAGTTTTCACAAGATCCTCACCACCCTCGTCGATGGCGACAATACCCCCGGCCTTGCTCGGCGTTGGAAGTTTCCCGATATTTCTCGAAATAAGTTGAGAGTGCCGTAGCGGTTCGTGTAGTTTCCCCTGCGCCGGCCCAGCCCAATTCCGGCAAGGTTCTTCAAGAGGCCCGAAATCCAGTGAAAAATTGTGATGCTTGGCGGCGCGCCGTGACGCGCCTGCTTCTCGTGGTTTGCCTTTCCGCCCCAGCCGCCGCTTGCGACAGCATTCGGAATATTTCGTCCTCTCCCGTGTTTGGCGGAAGTTCGGCACCGGGCCCCGTACCGCGTGACGGCCAAGGCCGGCCGATTCTGCCTCCGCAGGTGAAAGCCAAATCAGGCTCGGGTTAAGAATCCGGAATCTGGCCTTGATTTGGGGAATGGGAGGTAGAACCTTCCCCCTGCTCTGTCCCCCGAGCCCGCCTCAACGAAAGCGGGCCAGCAGACCGCCGCCACGGCGCAGCAGGTCGCTGCCGAGGCGCTGCAGGAAGCCGTTTATGGCGCGGCCCTGAAGGGCCCGGCCGCGGCGTTCGTAAAAGCCGTGGTCGATGTCGCCGGAATGCGTGCGACGCAGGTTGGCGATATGGGTCTCGACGGCTTGGATCTCGGTAGCAGTCATCGGTCGTCTCCTTGTTCAATTGAAAATTTCTCAGTCACGGACAGTTCAGCATCGGCTGCAAATCCGCTATTTCACCTAGATAATTACGATGTGACTGCTTGACAAACGACGATTTTTCACTAAACTGATGAAAAAATTTCATCATTTGGAAACTCCATGCAACGCCTGCCGCCGCTCAACGCCGTGCGCGTCTTCGAGGCCGCCGCCCGCCACGAAAGCTTCCATGCCGCGGCTGCCGAGCTCAACGTCACGCCATCGGCCGTGAGCCACGCGATCAAAAGCCTGGAAGAATTTTTCGGCCAAATGCTGTTTCGCCGCGCCCATCGCCAGGTCAGCCTGAGCCGGGCCGGTGCGGCCTACCTGCCGGCGGTTCAAGAAGCGCTGCAGGCGCTAAGCCGGGCCGGCGCCGCGCTGGCCCGGGAGAACAGCGCCGGAGCCCTGACGCTGAGCGTCTCGCCCTCCTTCGCCGTGGGTTGGCTGGTGCCCCGGCTCAGCGGCTTCCAGCTTCGCCATCCCCAATACGAGGTGCGGCTGAGCGCCGCCATCGAGCTCATCGATTTCTCCGTCGC
Source organism: Alphaproteobacteria bacterium (assembly GCA_030740435.1). Classification (NCBI taxonomy): domain Bacteria; kingdom Pseudomonadati; phylum Pseudomonadota; class Alphaproteobacteria; species Alphaproteobacteria bacterium. The sequence goes on from JASLXG010000058.1 coordinate 15,906, forward strand.
TGACATGGATGCCGCCGTGCGTACCGGCTCAGGCCACTGGCCGGGCCTGATCAGCCACCGGCTGATGACGGAGGAGCCGGTGCCGGTTTGCAGCCCGGCGCTGCTCACGGGGCCCGAGGCCCTGAGCCGGCCCGAGGACCTCGAACACGCCACCCTGCTGCACGACCTGCCCCGGCTCGGACTATGGCAGAGCTGGCTCAGCGCCGCCGGCGTGGCCCACCCCGACCCGGTGGCCGGGCCCAAGTTCCAGACCGCCGCCATCACCGTCGAGTCCGCCGCCGGCGGCCTCGGCGTGGCGCTGAGCAACCGCAGTTTCGTTGCTGAGGCGTTGCGGCTCGGCCGTCTGGCCATCCCCTTCGACATCACCGTCGGTAGCCAGACCACGCATTACCTGGTCTATCCCGAAGAACGCGCCGAGGAGCCCCGCATCATCGCCTTCCGCGACTGGCTGCTGGTCGAGGCGCGGGGCGAGGACGCGGCCGAAGTGGTGGCTTAGTCCTCGTCGATGGCGACGATCCCGCGGGCCAAAAGGTCGGCGATTTCGGACTCTCCGAGCCCCAGATCGCCGAGCACCTCGCGGCTACCCTGGCCGACACGGGGCGGCTCGTGGCGCAAGCCAAAATCGTGCTCTCCCAGACGCACGGGGATCTTAGGCAGCCGTGTGGTGCGGCCGTCGGCCAGGCGGGTCTCGACCAGACCGCCGCCTTCCACCAGTTGCGGGTCGTCGTAGAGGTCCTGCGGCCGATTGACCGGTGCAAACGGTATGCCGGCGGTGTCGCAGGCCGCCACGACTTCGTTCAGCGCCAGGCTGCCGATGCGGGCCTGGATCTTCTGCAGCACTTCGGCGCGCCGGGCCAGGCGGCCTTCGTTGCTGGCCAAACCGGCATCGCCGGCAAGTTCATCGAGCCCCAGGTGCCGGCAAAACGGCGCCCACTGGCGCTCGCTGACGATGCCGACGAAGAACTGCGCGCCGTCGCGCGTCTCGAAGAGATCATAGACCGCCCAGGGGCCGTCGCCCTCGGGCATCGGCGGCAACTCGCGCTGGGCGATGGCGGCGGTGGCCATGTGCTGGCCCACGAGGAACGCCGTGGCCTCAAAGAGCGCCGCCGTGACGTTCTGGCCCTGGCCGCTTTCGCGCCGTTCGTAAAGTGCGGCCAAAATTCCCAGGGCGCCGTAGCTGCCGCCCATGATGTCGCTGACCGAGGCGCCGGCGCGCAGCGGCCGGCCGCGAGGCCCGGTCATGTAGGCCAGGCCGCCCATCATCTGCACCAGGTTGTCGAGGCTGGGGCGGTGCTCGTAAGGGCCGGGCATGAAGCCTTTTAGCGAGCAGTAGATGAGCCCGGGATTGAGGGCGGCGCAGGCATCATAACCAAACCCCAGGCGCTCGACGGCGCCGGGGCCGAAGTTCTCTATGAAAACATCGGCCTCGGCGATGGCACGGCGCAGGATGGCCTTGCCGTCCTCGCTCTTGAGATCGATTGCCAAACTGCGTTTGTTGCGATTGAAGAAATGAAAGAGCCCGACGCCGAAGCCGCCCAAACGGCGGGTGTCGTCGCCATCGGGCACTTTCTCGATCTTGACCACGTCCGCGCCCATGTCGGCCAGCACCAGGCCGCAGGTCGAGCCCATGACGACGTGGCCAAGCTCGATCACCCGGATGCCGGCCAGCGGTAATGGATCCGTCATGCCGCTACTGCCCGTTGAGGGAAATCGAGGCCTGGTAGACGTACCGGTCGCCACGAAAAAAAAGGTGCGTCACCGCCACCGCGGCATCGCCGGCGACGCGGTAGACGTTCTCGATGAAATAGAGCGGATCGCCGAAGTCGACTTCGAGGATCTCGGCCAGGTCGCGGTCCGCCACCGCCGCCTCGACGGTCTGGTCCATGCGCTCGAGCCCGAGGCCCAGGTCGTCGCGCATGACGTCGACGAAGTTGCGGTTGCCGGCCATGGTCTCGTTCGTGACCCCGGCGAAGCGTTCCGGCGCACCGTAGTTGACATGGTAGGAAAGCGGCCGGCCCTCCAGGCGGCGGCGCCGACGCATGGACCAGAGCGGGGCCTCCGGCGCCAGGCCCAGCGTTCGGGCCACGGCGGTCGGGCCCGGTGCCCGGCTTACCTCCATCACGCTTTGCTCGATGGGCAGGCTGGTACTGCCGGCCGAGTCCAGCCAGTCGCGGAAATTGCCCGAGACGGCAATGGCCACGCGGTGATCTTCGGGCCTCGGATTGACCACCGTGCCCAGGCCGCGCCGCCCGGTGATCCAGCCCTCGTGGGCCAGGATCGAAAGGGCCCGGCGGATGGTGATGTTGCTGACGCTGAACTGGCGCTCGAGCTCGTTGGCCGGCGGCATGACGCAGCCCTGGCGATAGAGGCCGTCGCGCAAGCGCCGGCGCAGCGTCTCGGCCACCTGGCGGTACTGGGGGATGGTCTGGCTGCTGGTCATGCCCCCAGGAACCGTTCCTCGGCCAGGCCGTCGGAAGCCTGGTGGGCGGGGATGCCGCGCTGGTCGGCACGGTCGAGGATTTGCAGGCAGGTCTGGCGGATGGCCCGCACCTTGTCGATGACCTCGGCCTTTTCCAGGCGGTACCACTCGGCCTCGCAACTGATCAGGCCGCCGCCGTTGGCGACGTAGTCGGGCAGGTAGACGATGCCGCGCCGGGCCAGCTCGAGGCCGTGGCGGTCCTCGTCGAGCTGGTTGTTGGCGGCCCCGGCGATGACCCGGGCCTTGAGGCGCGGCACGGTGTCGTCATTGAGAACGGCACCGCCGGCACAGGGCGCGAAGACCTCGGCGTCGACGTCGTAGACAGCCTCGGGCGCCACCATGTCGGCGCCGAATTCATCGACCGCACGTTGGGCGTTGGAGGTGACGACGTCCGCCACCGTCAGCTTGGCACCGGCATCAAAAAGCAGCCGGCAAAGATTGAAGCCCACGTTGCCGACGCCCTGCACGGCCACATGCAGGCCGCCGAGATCGGCCGAGCCCAAGGCGCGCTCGGCGCCGGCGCTGATCGACTGGAAGACGCCCAGCGCCGTCAGCGGCGCCGGGCCGCCGTAGCCGCCGTCCTCCTCGCGCAGGCAGGTGACGCACTCGGTCTGCGTCTTGATCTCGGCCATATCGAAGGGACTGGTGCCGATGTCCTCACCGGTGATGTAGCGCCCCCCCAAAGTGTCGATCCAGCGTCCCATGGCATGCAGCAACTCAGGCGTCTTCTGCGTCGGCGCATCGGCGATGATCACCGATTTGCCGCCGCCCAGTTTGACCTTGGCCATGGCCGCCTTGTAGGTCATGCCCTTGGAAAGCCGCAGCACGTCGCGGATGGCCTCGGCCTCGCTGGCGTAGGGCCAAATGCGGCAACCGCCCAGCGCCGGGCCCAGGTTGGTGTTGTGGATGGCGATGATGGCGCGCAAACCGGCGTCGGGCTGGTTGACGAACAGCAGGCGCTCGTGGCCGTCGTATTCGGCTGCTTCGAAGACGCTCATGCCACACCCCCTTCGATATCGATCATCTTGCCCGGGTTCATGAAATTGGTCGGGTCCAGGGCAAGCTTCAGTTGCCGCATGACATCGACGGCGGGGCCCAGTTCCTCCACCAAAAAGTCTTTCTTGCCCAGCCCAATGCCGTGCTCGCCGGTGCAGGTGCCGTCCATGGCCAGGGCGCGTCTGATCATGCGCTCGTTGTATTCCTCGGCCTCCTTGATCTCCGCCTCATTCGTCATGTCGAGTACGAAGATGAGATGAAAATTGCCGTCGCCGACGTGGCCCAGCATGGGTACCGGCAGGGAACAGGTCTCCAGATCCTTACGCGTCTCGGTCATGCACTCGGTGAGGCGCGAGAGCGGCACGCAGATGTCGGTGCCCCATAGCTCACAGCCTTCGCGCAGCGCCTTGGCGGCATAGGCCGAATCGTGACGCGCCTGCCACAACCGGTTGCGCTCCTCGTGATCGCTGGTCCAGCGGAACTCGCCGCCGCCCTGGTCGTCGGCGATCGCCCGCATCATCTCGATCTGCTCCTCGACGCCGCGCTTGGTGCCGTCGAATTCCATGAACAGCGTCGGCTCGGCGGCATAGTCGAAGCCCGAATAGGCGTTGACGGCGGCCATCATGACGGCGTCCATCAGCTCGCAGCGCGCGATGGGGATGCCCGACTGGATGGCCGTAACCACCGAATCGACGGCCGCCTCGACGCTGGGAAAGGCCACCACGGCGGCGGACGTGGCCTCGGGAATGCCGTGCAGCTTGAGCGTCACCTCGGTGATGACGCCAAGAATGCCTTCCGAGCCGACATAAAGGTGCGTGAGATCGAGCCCGGCCGCCGTCTTCTTGGCTCGGCGCGCGGTTTCAATGACACGGCCGTCGGGCAGCACGACTTTCACGGCCAGTACGTTGTCCTTCATGGTGCCGTAGCGCACGGCATTGGTGCCCGAGGCCCGGGTCGCCGTCATGCCGCCCAGCGAGGCGTCGGCACCGGGATCGACGGGAAAGAAAAGTCCGGTGTCGCGGATGTGCTCGTTCAACTGTTTGCGCCGCACCCCTGCCTGCACGGTGCAGTCGAAATCCAGGGGATTGACGGCCAGCACGGCATCCATGCCGGTGACGTTGACGCTGACACCGCCATGCACAGCCTGCACGTGCCCCTCGACCGAGGTGCCGGTGCCAAAAGGAATCAGGGGCACGGCCCCTTCGCGGCAGATGTCGACCACGCCCACGACCTCTTCGGTGGTCAGGGGAAAAACCACGGCGTCGGGTTCGGCCTGGTGGTGGTGGAACTCGTCGTGGCCATGTTGTTCGCGCACCGAGGCGGCGGTCGAAAGGCGGTCGCCGAGAAGCTGTTCGAGGTTGTCGAGCACCGCGGGGGATACGGCCATGGTTTGATTCCTTATCGACCGTCATCCCCGCGAAAGCCGGAACCCGGACTTGGTTGGCTTTTGTCTATACGGACGGACAGGAAAAAGACCCAAACTGGGTTCCCGCTTTCGCGGGAATGACACAAAGACACTCGGCTACCCACCATCAAACTGGTCGAAAGCGGCCAGGGCCTCGGCGCCGTAGACGGCGGCCGGGCCGCCGCCCATTTCAACGGCCACGGTGATGGCCTCGACCACTTCCTCGCGGCTGGCGCCCTTCTTGGTACTGGCCCGGGCGTGGTAGGTGATGCAGCCCTCGCAGCGGATGGCCACGGAAATGGCCAGCGCCATCAACTCCTTGGTCTTGGCATCCAAGGCACCATCAACCGACACTTTGGTCATGAGATCCCGGTAGGCGCCCATGGGCCCGGGCGCGGCCTGGAAAAGCTCGCGGCTGGCCAGGTCGATAGCCGTGGCTCGTGCGGCATAGTCTTTGCCCATATCCATATCCTTTCTGATTCCTTATCTAACCGGCTGCCAGGGAGGCTTCGGGGCACTCGAACATGGCGGCGAGGTCGTTGACGAAGCGGGTGGCGTCGGCGCCGTCGATGAAGCGGTGGTCGAAACTCAAGCTGCAGGCCACCATCGGCCCCACCTCGAAAGCACCGTCTTTGGCACGCGGCCGGTCGTTGATGCGCGAGACCCAAAGAATGGCCGTCTGCGGCGGGTTGATGATGGGCCGGGCGGAAAGCAGCGTCGTGCGTTCGAGGTTGCCGGTGTTGGAAAGCGTGAACGTGCCCTGTTGCATGTCGCGGTGTTCGAGGGCGGCATCACGGCCGCGCTGGGCCACGTCGTTGATGGCGGCGGCGGCGGCAAACAGCGACAAACGGTTGAGGCCGCGCACCACCGGCACCAGCAGCCCGGCCTCGGTGGCCACGGCGATGCTCATGTTGACGTCGCGGTGCAACAAAAGCTCGCGGCGCTCCTCGTCGATGGTGGCGTTAAAGCGCGGGTGATCGGCCAGCGCCGCCGCCACGCAGACGGCAAACAGCGCCGCATAGCTCAGTTTAACGCCACGCTTTTCGGCCTCGGGCTCGAGTTTGGCCAGCAACGCCACCAGGGCGTCGGCCGGCACCTCAAAGGTCATGGTCGAATGGACCATCGTGCGCACCGAATAGGAAAGCCGCTCGTATGCCACGGCGCGGGGGCCATTGAGAGCCTCGCGCCGGACCTCGGGTTGATCGTCGAGGGCGGCTGGCGCCGCCGCAGGGGCCGGCTGTGCCGCTGCCTCGACGTCGCGGCGCAGGATCATGCCGTCGCGGCCGCTGCCCCGCAGGCCGGCCAGGTCGATGCCACGGTCGGCGGCCAGCTTGCGGGTCGAGGGCGCCGCAATAATGGCAGATTCGACCGGCGCCACAGGCGGTGCCTCGGGCACAGATTCGATTGGGGCGGGTTTCGGCTTGGGCTTCGGTTCGGACTTGGCCTTGGACTCAGGCTTGGCCTGGGGCTCGATTGTGGCCGTGCCGCCGCCATCTTCGATGCGCATCAGCACCTGGCCCACCGGGATGGTATCGCCCGGCTGCCAGCAAAGTTCCGCCACCGCGCCGGCCCGCGGCGAGGGCAGCTCGACATCGACCTTGTCGGTGCTGATGGTGGCGACCTCGGCGCCCTCCTCGAGGGCGTCGCCGACGGCCACGGTCCACGAGATCAACAGCGCCTCGCTGATGCCCTCGCCGACATCGGGCAGGATGAAGTCGTACATCAGAATTGGAACTCCATGGTGCGCACGATGGCTTTCTTGATGCGCTGACGGTTGGGGCGGTAGTGCTCGTCGCCGATGCTGAAGTGGTAGGGCACGTCGGGCGCCGCCAGCCGCTGGATGGGCGTATGCAAATAGCCGAAGGCACGCTCCTGCAGGACGGCCGCCAGTTCGGCCCCGAAACCCATGCTCAGCGGCGCCTCGTGGACGACGACGACGCGGCCGGTGCGCTTGACCGAGGCCATGATGGTCTCGATGTCGTAGGGGATGATGGTACGGAGATCGATGACCTCGGCGTCATAGCCCTGGTGCTCGGCCAACTCGTCGGCCACCTCGGCCACCGAGTGGCGGATGGGGCCGAAGGTCAGCACGGTGACGTCGTCGCCCGGGCGCACGATCTCGGCCTTGCCGATCTCGGCCGGCACGCCATCGAGCTCGACCTCGGTGCTCAGGGCGCGGTAGAGCGGCACCGGCTCGATCAGCAATACGGGATCGGGATCGCGCACCGCCGCCAGCATCATGGCGTAGGCGTCCTGGGGCGTGGTCGGGCAGAGGATCTTGACCCCGCCGTGGTGGACGAAATAGGCCTCGACGCTTTGCGAATGCCAAAGCCCGCCCTTGATGCCGCCAAAGGACGGCACCCGGATGACCATGGGGCAGGAATACTGGCCGCCCGAGGACCAGCGGAAGCGGGCGGCGCAAAACATGATGTGCTCGAAGGCGTCGTGGATGAAGCCGGAGAACTGGATCTCGGCGATGGGCTTGAGGCCATAAAGCGCCAAGCCCACGGCATGGGCCACGATGCCTTTTTCGTCCAGCGGCGTATCGATCACGCGGTGCGAACCGAAGCGCTGCTGCAGGCCCTGCGAGGTGCGGAAGATGCCGCCAGCCCGGCCCACGTCCTCGCCCATCAGTACGACGTCGGGGTCGCGCTCGAGCTCATGCGCCATGCCCGCGTTAAGGGCTTCGAGAACCGTCAGAACGGGCATGGTCAGTCGCCCTCCAGGTCATCGAGCAGCGCAGCTTTCTGCTCCTCGAGCATCCAGGTAAGCTCGGCGAAGGTGTCGTCGAACATGGACGAGGGATCGGGCAGTTCCATGGCCTCGGCCTCATCGATGGCGGCCTGAAGCTCGTCCTTGCAGCGCGCCCACAGCGCGGTCTCCTCTTCGTCGCTCCAAAAGCCGCGATACTCCAGGTAGCCGCGCATCCGCTTCAAGGGATCCCAGGGCTCCCAGGCGGCGACGTCCTCCTCGGTGCGATAAAGATCGGGGTTGTCGGAGGAGGTGTGGAACCCCATGCGGTAGGTCACGGCCTCGATCAGCGTGGCGCCCTCGCGCGGTGCCAGTTCGCGGGCCTCGCTGACGACGCTGTAGACAGCCAGGGCATCGTTACCGTCGACGCGCAGGTTGCGCACGCCGTAGGCATCGCCCTTCTCGGCGAAGGTGGCCGAGCCGGTCTGCATCTCGTTCGGTGTCGAGATCGCCCAGCCGTTGTTCTCGCAAAGGAAAACCACCGGCGGCTTGTGCACGCCGGCAAAGTTCATGGCCGAATGGAACTCGCCCCGCGACGTCGCGCCATCGCCGAAGATGGCCAAGACGCGGGTCTCGTCGCCGCGGATCTTGGCCGCCCAGGCGACTCCGCAGGCGTGCGGGATGAGCGAGCCGACCTGGGTCGTCTGGGGCACCACGTTGACTTGCCTGTCGCCCATCACGGTGGGCAGGCGGCGGCCCTTGAAGGGCTCATCGCGACGGCCGAAAAATTGCGCAAAAAGCTGCACCAGCGGGGCGCCGCGGATCAGCATGGTGCCCGGATGGCGGTAGCCCATGAAGATCCAGTCGTCGATGGCAAAAGCCATGGTGGCGGCGATATGCGTGCCTTCCAGGCCGCTATGCGGGATCCAGAACTCGACCCGGCCCGAACGCTGCAACGTCCAGCCGCGCTGGTCGAGGGCACGCACCAGCACCATCATCTCGTAAAGCCGGCGCAAATCGTCGCGGCTGAGCTCGGGCTCGGGCAGATCGCCGCAGGGCTTGCCGTGCTGGTCGACGACCTGGCGGATGCCGAGCTTCTTGGCCTGGTCGAGGGGCGTGGTGACTTTTTTCTCGCGGCGCCTCGACTTGCCCCCGCCCTTCGCTTTGCCTGCCAAGATCGTTCTCCCGATAAAGTCTCTTATGTATAAACGTATACTAACATACCTTTGATGGATTTCACACCCCCATCGGCAAAAATTTCGTTATTTTCTGGGCTGGCGTTTGGCCCGACGAGAGGAACCGAGATGGCCGAGAGTTTTCCCCCGTTCGACTACGAAGCGGCCCGGGCCGCCTTTGGCTTGGAAATCCCGGAGCATTTCAATTTCGCCTTCGACGTGGTGGCCAAGCGCGGCCGCGAGAACGACAAGACGGCACTGATCGCCGTGGCCGCCGACGGCGAGAGCGTCGAGCGTCACAGCTACGCCGACCTCGACCGCGCCTCGAGCCGCTTCGCCAACGTGCTGGGCGGCCTGGGCGCCGCCAAGGGCGATGCCGCCTTCGTCATGATCCCGCGCCTCGCGGCCTTCTACCAAGTGCTGCTGGGCTGCATGAAGACCGGCGTGGTGGCCATGCCCGGGACCAATCTGCTCACCGCCAAGGACATCGAATACCGCGTCAACCAGGCCGGCACGCGCCTCGCCATCGTCACCGCCGAACACATCGAAAAGGTCGAGGCGGCACGCTCGGCGTGCCCTTCCTTGGAGCACTTGATTGTAATTGGTAGCGGCACGCCGGGCGAGGGCTGGACCTCTTTCGAGACGGCCTGTGCGGCGGCTTCCGAAGACCTCGATCGTGACGCCCTGCCGAAGCTCAGGTCCGACGACCAGATGCTGGTCTACTTCACCTCGGGCACCACCTCGATGCCCAAGATGGTGGGACGCAATCAGTCCTATGGGCTCGCCCATTCGATCACCGGCGACTATTGGATGGGGCTCCGCGAAGACGACGTGCACTGGACGCTGACCGACACGGGCTGGGCCAAGGCGGCCTGGGGCATCGTCTTCCCGCCGCTGCTGGCCGGCGCCACGGTGATGCTCTACGACGGCGAGGGCTTCGATGCCGAGACGCACCTCCGCCTCATCGAGCGCCACAAGGTGACGACGTTCTGCGCGCCGCCCACCATCTATCGCCTGTTTGCCCAGATGGACGTCTCGGGCTGGGATCTCAGCTCGTTGCGCCACTGCATCGGCGCCGGCGAGCCCCTCAACCCGGAGGCCATGCGGTCGTGGAAGGCGGCCACCGGCTGCGACATCCACGACGGCTACGGCCAGACCGAAACCATCAACATCGTGGCCAACTTCCCGGGCATGGAGATCCGCCCGGGATCCATGGGCAAGCCGGTGCCGGGGCTCGACATCGGCATCGTCGGCGACGATGGCGCCATAGTCGCCGACGACGAGGTCGGCCACATCGCCGTGCGCCTGACCGATCCCCACCCGCCCGGCCTCTTCCACGAATACCTAGGCGACCCGGCCGCCACCGCGCAGGCCTTCCGCAACGGCTGGTACTACACCGGCGACACCGCCACCCGCGACTCGGATGGCTACATCTGGTTCGTCGGCCGCTCCGACGACATCATCACATCCGCCGGCTACCGCATCAGTCCCTTCGAGGTCGAAAGCGCCCTGGTGGAACACGAGGCGGTGCTCGAATCGGCCGTCGTGGCCAAGCCAGACGAGCTGCGCGGCGAAATCGTCAAGGCGTACGTCACGCTGGCGCCGGGCTTCGAGCCCAGTGAAGCCCTGGCCACCGACATCCAGGATTTCGTCAAGCAGCTCACGGCGCCCTACAAGTACCCCCGCGAGGTCGAGTTCCGCGAGGCCCTGCCCAAGACCATATCCGGCAAGATCCGCCGCGTCGATTTGCGCGCCGAGGCGGGCGGCAAAAGTTAACGAAGTTGCCCTCGCGATTCCCCGCCACAGCTAACGATATCTAAACCAATACCGCCGACAGTCCGCGGGAAACTGGCTGGACTCGACCGCGTTGCAACGCCCTCAAAAGCGACAAGATTTCGTCAAGACCGTCCACTTTGGCCGCACCGTGGGCTTGGGACTTGCTGCGCTGAGCTTTGGTTCGGTGCTCTATCAGCGCGAGGCGCCGGTCTGGCAATGGCTGTTGCTGTTGGCTTGGTGCCTGGCCTGGCCGCCACTGGCTTATGCCATTTCATCGCGGGCGGCAAACTCCTATCGCATCGTCCATCGCGTGGTGCTGTTCGACACCTTCCTGGGCAGCATTTGGGTACCGATCCTGGCTTTCAACCTGGTGCCGGCGGTGGTGTTCAACACCTTCATGGCAATGAGCGTTCTGGCCGCCGGCGGCCCGCGCCGTTTGGCCCGCGCCTTCACCGTGATGCTGCTGGGTGTGGGGGCCTCGACACTGGTCTTCGGCTTCGAATTCCAGCCGGCATCGAGCCAACTGACCATCGCCTGCAGTTTGCCGATGCTGGTGTTGTACGGCTTCGTCCTTGGCTTCACCAATTACGATCTGGCCAAGAGACTGTCAGCCCAGAGCAACGATCTTGCCGATGAGGTCGAGCAACGAACCGCCGCCCAGGAAGCGGCGCAACAGGCGCAGCGGGCCGCCGAGACGGCCGATCGCACGAAAAGCGAGTTCCTCTCGCAGGTGAGCCACGAATTGCGCACGCCGCTGAACGCGATAATCGGCTTTTCCGAGGCCATGGCGGCCGGCATCGGCGGCACCTTGAGCGATCGCCACACCGGCTATGTCACCATCTGGCTGCCGGCGGAACGATTGCTGGCACCGGCCTGATCGCCGGCGCGCTGGCGCACATTTCGCAAAAAGACCTTATTTCGTCGTTTTCTGGGCCCGGGTGTCTTCCTCGATGATGTGGGGTATCAGCCGCCGTTCCATCCAGAAGTCCAGGTCCAG